>DNLZ01000223.1:3061-5746 GCA_003488325.1 Planctomycetaceae bacterium | reverse complement strand
GCGCCAGGCGGTCACGTGGCTGGCGGCGCCCGAGCGCGAGGGGCGTGGACCGGGAACGCCCGGCATCGATGCGGCGGCGGACTGGGTCGCCGCGCAGTTCGCCGAGATCGGGCTCGCCGCCCCCGTCGCGGGGGAGGCGTTTCAGCCGTTCGCGATGACGCTCGATGCCAAGCTCGGCCCGGCGTCGGCCAACACGCTCGAACTCGTGGGACCGCCGACGGCGGATGGGGGGGCCACGGTCGTGCCACTGGTCCTCGGACGGGACTTCACGCCGCTGGCCGCCGGCGGATCCGGTCGCTTCGAACTGCCGCTCGTCTTCGCCGGCTACGGCATCACGGCGCCGGCGGAGCACTACGACGACTACGCGCCCCTTGCCGACGGCGGCGTCGCGAAGGGTGCGGCGCTCGTGCTGCTCCGCCAGGAGCCGCAGAAGGACGATCCGCACGGCGCCTTCGAAGGCAATCAGACGTCGCAGCACGCCGCCCTGGCCCGCAAGGTGGCCAACGCCTCCGAGCACGAGGCCGGGGCGGTGGTCTTCTGTGACGATTCCGCCGAGACCGATTCCCTGATGCCGTTCACGCGGGCGGGCGAGGGTTCCGACCGCCGCACGATGCCGGTGCTCCACCTGCGCCGCGCGGTGATCGACGACGTGGTGACGAGGTCGCTCGGGCGGGATCTGGCGACGATTCAGAAGGGGATCGATGACACGCTCACTCCGGCGAGTGCGGCCCTCGCGGGCTGGCGCATCCGCGGCCGGGTGGCCATCGAGCGCGTGGAGACGCAGGGACGCAACGTCATGGCCGTGATCCCGGGCCGGGGGGCTCCGGCCGCGGATGATCACGCCGCCATCGATCCGCGCGAGACCGTCGTGCTCGGCGCCCACTACGACCATCTCGGCTTCGGCGGCGTGAACTCCGCCGCACCCGGTGTCCACGCGGTGCACCACGGCGCCGACGACAACGCCAGCGGCACGGCCCTGCTCGTGGAGGTCGCCAGGCGACTCGTCGCCCGGGGGCCACTGCCCCGCACCGTCCTGCTTGTCGCCTTCTCCGGCGAGGAGCGCGGCCTGCTCGGCAGCGCACACTACGTGGCCAATCCCGCCGTCCCCATCGCCGACACGGTCGCCATGGTGAATCTCGACATGGTCGGCCGCCTCGACGCGGAGAAGCTCATCGTCCACGGCACCGGGACGTCGGCCGGCTTCGACGAGCTCGTCGACCGCCTCACCGCCGCGGCGGGCCTCACCACGGCGAAGGAACCCGGCGGCTTCGGGCCGAGCGACCACTCGAGCTTCTACGCGAAGAAGGTGCCCGTCCTGCACCTCTTCACCGGCTCGCACGCCGACTACCATCGGCCGACCGACACCGCCGACAAGATCAACTACGACGGGATGGTGCGCCTCGCGGGGCTCGTGACCGACATCGTGGCCGAGCTCGCCTCCGGCCCGCGTCCGGACTACCGCGAGGTGGCCTCGACGATGTTCGCCCGTGGCGGAGGGGATCGGCCGTACTTCGGCAGCATTCCCGATTTCGGCAAGCCGGGCGGCGGCTATGCCATCTCGGGCGTCGCCAAGGATTCGCCCGCCGCGAACGGCGGGCTGCAGGGGGGCGACGTGATCGTGCGCCTCGGTGAGAGCGCGATCACGGGCCTCGACGACTTCGACAGCGCCCTCCGGAAGCACAAGGGAGGCGAGCGGGTGCCCGTCGTCGTGCGCCGCGGCGGTGCCGACGTGACGCTCGAGGTGCTGCTCGGGCAGCCCAAATAGCGGATCGGACGCGTTTCGCGTCGGCTTTTTTGCTCTTGAGCCGCCCGCCCGGGATCGCCAGTATCCCGCCGCCCCGGTCTCCCGACGGCCACGGTCCGCCGTGCCGCCAGGTGGCGTGGAGACCGTCGCCACCGTCCCGTCCGACCGCCGACATCCAGAGCCCGAGCCTGCGAGCCCAAACCCCGAGAGCAAGGAGTGCCCACCGTGAAGAGTCAGCCGGCAGTGTTCGCGATCATGTCCGTCCTCGCGCTGGCGCAGGCCGCGGCCGCACAGGCGCCGGTTCAGGCGCCGCCGGCCCGTCCCGCCGGGTCGACACCCGCCACCCATGCCGCGGTCATCGACGTGGGCTACATCTTCAAGAATCACGGGCGCTTCAAGGCCGCGATGGACAAGATGCGCGACGAGGTGCTCGCGGCCGAGAACAGCCTCAAGGGGGAACGAGACCGGATCAACGGCCTCATGGAGCAGCTCAAGGGCTTCAACGTGGGCACGCCCGAGTACCGCAAGCTCGAGGCCGAGGTCGCGAAGGCGCAGGGTGACTTCAACGTCAACGCCCAGCTCCAGAAGAAGGACTTCATGGATCGCGAGGCCAGCGTCTACATGCAGGTGTACGGTGAGATCGAGCGTGCGGTGAGCCAGTTCGCTCGGGAGCACGGCATCGCGGTCGTCCACCGCTTCGACGGCGAGCCGGTCGACACGGGCGATCGCAACCGGATCCTCGGCACGATCACCAAGCCGATCGTCTACTACGATCCGCAGATCGACATCACGCCGGACATCCTCCGGATGCTCAACGGCGCGCCGGTCGCCGGTCAGCCGCCCGCCCGACCGGTTCGCTAGCTGTCCGTGGACAAAGCCTTCCATGGCCTTTGTCCACTTGGCCGACCGGTGGAAACGCCGAGGGTTTCCACGGTCGGCAC
>DNLZ01000223.1:2632-2778 GCA_003488325.1 Planctomycetaceae bacterium | reverse complement strand
AAACGCCGAGGGTTTCCACGGTCGGCACGCCTCGCATCCTGCCCGGTCAGACGTGGTCCACAGTCTGCTGGGTCGTCGCCGCACCCCCACCTCGCCGCCCGATTCGCCACGCCCGTCGAGGCACCACGCTCCAGGATGCGGTCGAG
>DNLZ01000223.1:0-2262 GCA_003488325.1 Planctomycetaceae bacterium | reverse complement strand
CTCCAGTCCTCTCGTGCGGGAATTTTCGTCGATGCGTCTTCGGTCGCAGCACACGATCCGTCGTCCTGTCTCGGTGTCGGGGGTCGGGTACTGGAGCGGGCGGGACAACCGGGTCGATCTGCTGCCCGCGCCCGCCGGAGTCGGCGTCGTGTTCCTGCGCGGGCCGGGGCGGATGCCGTCGCCAGTGGCCGCGGCCGTCGGCAATCGCATCGATGCGACCCAGCGGACGACGCTCGCCGTCGGGAGCTCGCGGGTCGAGATGGTGGAGCACGTGCTGAGCGCCCTGTCCGGTCTCGGGGTCGACTGCTGTCTCGTGCGGGTGACGAACGAGGAGCTGCCGGGGCTCGACGGATCGGCTGCGGCGTTCGTCGATGCGATCGACGCCGTCGGGCTCGAGGACCTCATCGTGCCGACCGACCCACTCGTGCTCGACACGACGGTGCGGGTCGGCGACGGCGACTCCTGGATCGAGGCGGGGCCGCCGCGGCATCCCGGGCTCTCGGTGTCGTACGAGCTCGACTATGGGCACGGCCCGATCGGCCGGCAGTCGCTCGACATCGACGTCACGCCGGAGACCTATCGCGACGAGCTCGCCGCGGCGCGCACGTTCATCATGCTCGAGGAGGCGGACCGGCTCCGGGCGGCCGGCCTCGCCCGCACCTGCGGCACGCGCGACCTGCTCGTCTTCGGCCCCGACGGCCCCATCGACAACGCCCTCCGGTGGCCGGACGAGTGCGTGCGGCACAAGGTGCTCGACCTCGTCGGCGACCTGGCGCTGGTCGGTCGCCCCGTCCACGCCCACGTGCGGGCGCGGCGGAGCGGGCATCGGCTCAACGCGGCGCTGGCGGCGAGCCTCCTCGCGGTCGTGGGGAGGCGGGCTTCGGCCTGACGCCGTGATGCCGGACGACCGTCGCGAGACCCAGTCGAACGCACCCTGGCCAGAGCCAGGGGAGGCTCCCCGGCCCGAGCAGGCCGTCGTCGGGCCGTCGCTCGTGCATCCCACGGCCGTGGTGGAGTCGGGCGCGCAGATCGGGCCGGGCGTGCGGATCGGGCCGGCCTGCGTGATCTCCTCGGCGGCCGTCATCGGTCGCGGCACCGTGCTGGCCAACAATGTCACGCTGATGGGCCACGTCCGCATCGGCGAGCGCAATCGCATCTTCCCCAACTGCGTGATCGGCGGTGAACCGCAGGATGTCAGCTACCGCGGCACCGACACGCTGGTCGAGATCGGCCACGACAACGTGATTCGCGAGGGCGTGACGATCAATCGTGCCTCGGAGAAGGAGGACGGCCGGACGACCATCGGCAGCGGCAACCTGCTGATGGCGGCCTGTCACGTGGCCCACGACTGCCGCATCGGCGATCACGTCGTCATCGCCAACGGCACCCTGCTCGGCGGGCACGTGCGGGTGCATTCCCGTGCCTCGCTCTCGGGGGCGGTGGCCGTGCACCACTGGGCGACGATCGGGGGCTGGTCGTTCGTGGCGGGGCTCTCACGGGTGCTGCACGACGTGCCGCCCTTCATGCTGTGCGAGGGCGCGCCGGCGCGGCCGCGCTGCATCAACGTCGTCGCGCTGAAGCGCGGGGGGTTCGAGCCGGCGGCGATCGAGGCGATCGCCGAGGCGCACCGCCTGCTCTACCGTGCGAAGGTCGGGCTCGCGGCGGCCCGGGAGATCCTGCGGTCGCAAAACGCGCTCGACGAGCACGTGGCCCATCTGCTCGAGTTCCTCGCGCGGCAGCAGGACGGCAGGCACGGGCGGGCCCGAGAGCGGAGGAGGGCGGCATGATCCGGCAACGGGTGGCGGTCATCGGCTGTGGGCACCTCGGCACGATCCACGCGCGGCTGCTCGCGGCCCGCGGCGATGTCGAACTGGTCGCGGTGGTCGATCCGGTGGCCGACGCCCGCGAGCGGGTGGCCACCCTGCACGGCTGCGAGTCGCTCGCCGAGCCGGGCGAACTGATCGGCAGGGTCGGGGCGGTGGTCGTGGCCGCCCCCACCGCGCTCCACGCATCCGTGGCGCTGCCGCTCCTCGAGGCGGGCGTCGACCTGCTCGTGGAGAAACCGCTCGCCGCGAGCGTCGAGGACGCACGGTCGATCGTCATCGCGGCGCGGCGGCTGGGGCGCGTGGTGGCGACCGGCCACGTCGAACGCTTCAACCCGGCGTGGCGGGCGGCCGCGGGCCGGGCGCGGGGTGTGCGGGTGCTGGAGGCGGAGCGGCTCGCCCCTTTCTCCTTCCGCTCCCTCGACGTGGGTGCCGTGCT
>DNLZ01000483.1 GCA_003488325.1 Planctomycetaceae bacterium | reverse complement strand
TACCAGCGACGCCCGCTCAATACGGCCCAGCACACGCCCTGGGAGGTCATGCACGGCTTCATCGCCTTCGGCGTGCCGACGCAGGTGCGCGTGGGAGGCCCCGCAGGCGAGCTCGTCAACGCGATCGGCTGGTCGAACATGGGCGGCCGCTGCCGCGGTCAGACCATGCTCACCACCACCGATGACCGTCTCACCGCGCTCAAGGGCTTCGGCGTCCAGGGGCATTCCGCCCAGTACCTCGCGATCCTCGCGCAGTGCCGGGTCGCGGCCAATTCGCCCATCGTGGTCAACTCCCGCGAGTTCACCGTGTCCGACCTGATCGACGAGGAGATGCAGGCCTGCCAGGAGAAGACGGAGCTGACATTCGCCCTCATCGCGCTGGCGCACTATTTGCCGAGCGACACCACCTGGACCGCCCGGGACGGAAAGGAGTGGTCGCTGCCGAAGCTGGTGGAGGAGGAGTTGGGCCAGCCGATCCGCGGAGCCCCGTGCGGCGGCACGCACCGCCTCTTCGGGCTTGCCTACGGCTGCCAGCGGCGGCTGCGGGCGACGGGGCGGCTCGACGGCGTCTACCTCCGGGCCAACAAGTACGTGCGCGACTACCAGCAGCTCGCGCTCACGCAGCTGCGGAACCGCGACGGGTCGTTCAGCACCGAGTGGTTCAAGTACGCCGCCGATCGTGACGACGACGTCGACCGCAAGATTCAGACCACGGGCCACATCCTCGAGTGGCTCGTCGCCTCGCTCGATCAGGAACAGCTCTACGACAGCCGCGTGGTCGCCGCGACCGAGTTTCTCGCCACCGCGCTCTCCCGGGAGCCGTCGCGCACGTGGAAGATCGGACCGCTGGGCCACGCCCTCCACGCGCTCAACATCTACCAGGAGCGCGCCTGGGGCGTCGTCCTGCCCGGCGGAGTGGCGGCCTTCCACGGACCGATGAAGGCGTCCTCCACGCTCGTCGCCGAGACGCCGGACGACCGGAAGGGTGCCGCGGCGCGTCGGTGAGCCGCGTTCCTTGCACGCCAGCGAACGCCTGCATACTCTTCCGCCGCAGCGTCCGGCGCGGTATCTCCATGCGCTCCGGGAACGCGCCGTGGCCGTCGGGCTGCCGTGGTCCTGCGTGCGAGGTAGCGTCCGATGGCCTCCGAACTCGCCCCTCACCTCGTCCATCTCCTGGAGGCGGCGACGCGGCTCCACGCGGCGGCCGCGGCGGAGGCGATCCTCATCGTGGTGGACGGGCAGCTCGACTGGGCCCGCATCCGCGAGATCACCGGGGCCGCCCCGGTGCTCGTGGCCGCCGACGACGAAGCCGACATGGCGGGTGCGGCCGAGCACGGCCTGCGGCAGGTGGTGCTCGACGTCGCCGGCCTCCCCGTGCACGAGCGGCTCGCGCAGGCGCTGCTCGAGTGTGTCGCCGCCGAGATGATCGCCCCGCAGGCCGAGGTCGTCGCGATCTACAGCGGATTCGAGGCGGGTGTGATCGACTCCGTGAGCGTGCTCCGGCTCGAGGAGCATCTCGGCCAGCTCACGAGCCGTGACCTCCGCAACCTCGAGACGAAGGTGCCACTCGAGACGCTCAAGCTCGTGGTCGACCTGGCCGTCGAGATCGGCCGGGAGGGGCGCGAGGGCAAGCCGGTGGGGACGCTCTTCGTCGTCGGCGACACGCGGAAGGTCATGCAGTCGAGCCACTCCGCCGGCTTCGATCCGGTGCGCGGCTACTCCCGCGGGGAACGGCGGCTCAGCGACGCCCGCGTCCGCGAGGGCATCAAGGAGATCGCGCAGCTCGACGGCGCCTTCGTCATCGGGGCCGACGGAACGGTCGAGGGCGCCGCGCGGTACATCGACGCCTCGGCGGAGAGCGTGTCGGTGGCGAAGGGGCTCGGCGCGCGGCACTGGGCCGCCGCCGCGATCACGCGCCGCACGCGGAGCGTCGCCGTCGCGGTCAGCGAGACGAGCGGCACCGTCCGGATCTTCCAGAACGGCGAGGTGGTCCTGCGGATCGAGCCGTTCCGCCGCGCGATGAAGTGGAAGGACTTCGAGTACGATCCGCCGGGGACCGACTGACCCGGCATCCGCGGGCGACGCGCCTCGTCGGCGGCCCCAGCCGTGCCGAGGTCCGCGTGCGGGCACCGCCCCACGCCCCGTCCGCCGCTATGCTGCCCCCATGACGCAGGCATCCGTGGCATCCGCCGATCCGGATCTCACGGGGCGGACGGTGTTCGCCGTCGACCTGCTGTCCCGGGTCTACCAGCTCTTCCACGCCCTGCCGGAGATGACGGCGCCAGATGGCACGCCCGTCTCCGTCGTCTTCGGGCTCACGCGCGACCTGCTCGATCTCGTCGAGAAGCGTCGGCCCGACTACCTCGTCTGTGCGATGGACGCCGCCGGCCCCACGTTCCGACACGAACGGTACGGCGACTACAAGGCCAATCGCGCGGAAATGCCGGCCGACCTCGTGCCACAGGTCCCCCTGGTGCGTCGCCTGCTCGAGGTGATGACGATTCCCTGCCTGGAGCAGCCGGGGTTCGAGGCGGACGACCTGCTCGCCACGGTCGCGACCCGCACCGTCACCGCCGGCGGGAGCTGCATGATCGCCACGGCCGACAAGGACGCGAGGCAGCTGCTCGGCGACCGGGTGCGGCTCTACAACCTCCGGACCAACGCACCATTCGGCGCCGAGGAACTGCTCGCGGAATGGGGCATCGCCCCCGGGCAGGTGGTCGACTTCCTGTCACTCGTCGGCGACGCGGTCGACAACGTGCCGGGGGTGCCGGGCATCGGACCGAAGACGGCGACCGAGCTGCTGCGATCCTTCCACACGCTCGACGCTCTGCTCGAGCGACTCGACGAGGTGCCGCAGCCGAAGCGCCGGCAGAACCTCGCCGCCCACGCCGACACGGCGCGGCGGGCCCGCGAACTCATCCGCCTCGAAACGACGGTGCCGATCGAGATCCCGTGGGATGCGGCGCGGCGGCACGCACCCGACGCGGCGCGGCTCGCCGAC
>DNLZ01000016.1:3395-3674 GCA_003488325.1 Planctomycetaceae bacterium | reverse complement strand
CGCCGCGTACCGGGGCTTGCAACCCTCTCACGTCGCGGACGGGTCAGCGGCCGACATCACCCGGACGACGTTTGGGGGTCGGCAGATGGCGACCGTGAAAGACGACTGACGCATCGCAATTGTGCACGGTCATGACGGTGAGGTATCGTGACGGAAAGGGTCGATGGCCGCTCGGCACGTACCCAGGTCGTCTTCCTTCAGGAGTCACCAGGCGCATGGATCGTTCCCACGTGTCGGCGCGACCGCCCGCGAAACCTGGCTTCACCCTCGTCGAGCTGC
>DNLZ01000016.1:0-3062 GCA_003488325.1 Planctomycetaceae bacterium | reverse complement strand
TCATCGCGGTCCTGATCGGTCTTCTCTTGCCGGCCGTGCAGAGCGCCCGTGAGGCGGCGCGGCGGAGCACATGCACCAACAACCTCAAACAGGTCGGCGTGGGTCTTCTCGGACACGAAAGTGCCCGTGGACAGTTCCCTCCCGGATACAGCAATGCCAATGGCTGGTCGGTGACGACGTTCATCCTTCCCTACGTCGAGCAGAGCCTTCTCTTTGATCAGTTGGATACCAATCGACCGATGAACGTCGCCGACCCGGTGATCCTCGCGCTCACGCGAACGGTGATCAGTTCCTATCTGTGCCCATCGAGCACGGAGTCGGATCGCACGCGGAACACGAAGTTCTCGGTGTCCTCCGCCGGCAGTGCCGGCCAGCAGATCGGCCTGTGTCACTACCTCGGTTTCAGCGGCAGCCAGGACCTTCGCTGCTCGAGTCCCGTCAACTCGCCCAACGGAATGTTCTCGTGGGATTCGACCACACGCATTCGCGACATCGTCGACGGCACGAGCAAAACGTTCGCGTTCAGCGAAAAGACGAGCGTCAGCCGCCAAAGCCCGTTTGGAACAGTCAATCATGTCGGCGCGGTCTGGGCAGGCGTGACGCATCCGTGCAGCGGCACGCCGAACGGTTTCGAAAACGTTCGTTTCGCCCAAACCCAGGCCCGCGTGGGGTGGTCCATGATCAATGGCCTCGGCACCTACCAATTCGGTCCCGCCAGCCTCCACCCAGGCGGCGTCCACTGCCTCATGGCCGATGGAGCAGTCCGGTTCGTCAACGAGAACATCGACGCCGCGAACAACACGACGCAGCCGAAAAGTGTCTACTTCCTTCTGGCGGAACGGAACGACGGCCAGGCGATCAGCGGCGATTTCTGAACGAGTCGAGTGGGACGCCCATGCCAGCTATGAATCAACCCAGGAACCGATTCGCGCCGCGTGGCAGCGACGGCTCACGGACATTCATTCGTGCGAGCACAGCGGCAGCCTTGTCGCTCATGGCAGTCGCATTGCTCGGCTGTAGCCGAACAGGCGGCCCGCCGCTGGGTAAGGTGTCGGGGGTGGTCACGCTCGACGGTCAGCCCCTCGCCGACGCGATCGTGACGTTCGCGCCTGCTACTGGCCGGCCGTCGCAGGGGATCACCGGCGGAGACGGCCGCTACACGCTCGCCTACACGGCCGAGCAGCCGGGAGCCATGGTGGGTGCACACGTCGTGCGCATCAGCACTGATCGTTACGTCGAGCGTCCCGGCGGCGCGGTCGAGCAGATGAAGGAACGGGTGCCGCCGAAGTACAACGCCCAGTCAACCCTCACGGCGACAGTGAAGGCCGGGACGAATGATTTCCCGTTCGATCTGCTGTCAAAGTGACCGGCGGCGGAGCGCCGCGCATTCAGCGGGCGGAAGCGTGCCGTCGCGAGGCCCCCAGCGAAAAATCCGTCCGGCTCAAACTCAGTCGTCGGACGGTCCGGCCTCGGGCGTTGGAGACAGACGGGTTTGGACTGCAGCGACCCCGGCCCCGTGCCGTCAGGCGATGATGCCGTGGACGACGTGACCGTGGACGTCGGTGAGCCGGTAGCGGCGCCCCTGGAAGCGGTAGGTCAGCCGCTCGTGGTCGACGCCGAGCAGATGCAGGAGCGTCGCGTGGAAGTCGTGCACGTGCACGCCGTCGCGGGCGACGTTGTAGCCAAACTCGCACGTCTCGCCCCACGTCGTGCCCGGCTTGATGCCCCCGCCCGCCATCCAGATCGTGAAGCAGCGCGGATGGTGGTCGCGGCCGAAGTCGCTCCCCGGCGTGTAGAGACCCTGGCAGTAGTTCGTGCGGCCGAACTCGCCGCCCCAGATGACGAGCGTCTCGTCGAGCATGCCCCGGTCGGCGAGATCCTCCACGAGCGCCGCCGCCGGCTGGTCGGTCTGCTGGCACTCCTTGGCGATCCCGCCCTTGAGACCGCCGTGGTGGTCCCAGTCCTGGTGGTAGAGCTGGATGAACCGCACACCACGCTCCGCGAGCCTCCGCGCGAGCACGCAGTTGGCGGCGAAGGTGCCCGGGTCCTTCGCGTCCGGGCCGTACTTGGCGAGCACGTGCTCGGGCTCGTCGGCGAAACTCGTCACGTCCGGCACGCTCGACTGCATGCGGAAGGCCATCTCGTAGTTGGCGATCCGCGCGGTGATCTCCGCATCGGGCGTGCCGGCGAACTGGTGCTCGTGGAGGTCGCGGAGCCCGTCGAGCAGCTGTCGGCGGCTCGCGGGCGACACGCCGGGCGGATTGCCCACGTAGAGCACCGGATCGGGCCCCGACCGGAACCGCACGGCCTGGTGCCGCGTGGGCAGGAATCCGGACCCCCACAGGTGGCTCATGAGCGGCTGCCCGCCCTTGTTCTTCGTGACGAGCACCACGAACGACGGCAGGTCGTCGCTGGAGGTGCCGAGTCCGTAGTCGAGCCACGCGCCGATGCTGGGCCTGCCCGGGATCTGCGAGCCGCTCTGCATGAACGTCACGCCGGGACCGTGGTTGATGCTCTCGGTGTACATCGTCTTGATGAAGCACAGGCGGTCGGCGATCCGGGCGGTGTGCGGCAGGAGTTCCGACACGCTCGCACCGCTCGCGCCGTGATGCTCGAACCGGAAGGGGGAGCCGACGAGCGGAATCGAGCTCTGGTTGCCGGACATGCCGGTGAGCCGCTGACCGCCACGCACGCTGTCGGGCAGCTGCTCGCCGGTCCGCTCGACGAGGAGCGGCTTCTCGTCGTAGAGGTCCAGCTGCGACGGGCCACCCGACTGGAAGAGATAGATCACCCGCTTCGCCCGCGGCGGAAAGTGACAGCCGCCGAGCACGCCCCGCACCGACTCGTCGCCGGGGGCCGCGTCCTCGGCCGCTGCCGCCCGTCCGAGCAGGTCCGCGAGCGCGATTCCGCCGAAGCCCATGCCGAACGACTCGAGCCACGCCCGTCGGTTCACCGGTGTCGCCGTCATCTGGTCACCTCGCCATGTCCCATCACTGGTTCGCATCTGGTCCGCGGAGTTCTTCTCACCGCTTCACCCCTTTGTGGCGCACACGTTCTGCGTA
>DNLZ01000100.1:945-3403 GCA_003488325.1 Planctomycetaceae bacterium | reverse complement strand
TTCTCGGCCTCTATGCCCTGACAGCCGCCGCGGCGATGCTCGCCGCCACGCGTGCCCCGCAGGTCGCCGGCGACGTGGCCGTTCCTCGGGCCGAAACCTGGGGCCGGTGGTTCATGCTCCTGCCACTCGCGCTCCTCTTCGGGCCGATCGTGTCGGGCCCGATCGCCGTCCCGCTGGCAGCCGCAGCGGTCGGAGCATCCGGCCTTCTCTTTCTCAGGCTCCACGACGCCCGTGCCCGCAGCGGACACCGTCTCCTGTCGCGGCGCGGGCTGTCACGTGCCCTCGAGCAGCTCAAGCGACGCCGGGCGGGGCAGGCGAAGCGCACGAAGCCTGGACCGAAGAGCGTGCGCGAGTGGATGAAGTCGTTCTCGGGCGGCGAGGGGCGACTGAGCGCCGAGCTGCTCGTCCAGCCGACGGCCACCGTCGCCCCCGACGCCACGCTCACGCTCCTCAAGAAGGATGGCACGCCCGTCAACGTCGGTGGTGACGACGCCGGCGGCGAGTCGGACAACGTTCGCCACGCGCGGGAGATGCTCGTGGCGGCGATGCAGGCCGAGGCGACCGACATCCACGTCGAGCCGCACGAGCAGGAGTATGTCATCCGCTATCGGATCGACGGCGTGCTCGAGGATACGGGGCGGCTCGACCAGGGAGCGGGCCGCGGGCTGCTTTCGGCCCTCAAGGTGGCCGCCGACATGAACATCGCGGAGCGGCGTCGGCCGCAGGACGGCACGTTCTCCGCACGCCTCGACGAAACGGCGTTCGACGTGCGGGTCGCCTGCACGCCCACGAGCTACGGCGAGAAGATGGTGCTGCGGCTCCTGCAGTCGTCGGGCGGGATGCTGGCGACCGGGCTCGACTCGATCGGGCTGCGCTCATCGGTCCTCAAGCAGGTCCGGGAGGTCGTCCACAAGCCGCACGGCATGCTGCTCGTCGTCGGGCCGACCGGTTCGGGGAAGACCACCACGGTGTACGCGGCGCTCGGCGAGATCGACGCCCAGCAGAACAACATCACCACGATCGAGGATCCGGTGGAATACCGCCTCGACCACACCACGCAGATCGCCGTGGACGAAAAGTCGGGCGTGTCGTTCGCGAGCATCCTGCGCAGCGTCCTGCGGCAGGATCCCGACGTGCTGCTCGTGGGGGAGATTCGCGACAAGGAGACCGCGGAGATCGCCTGCCAGGCGGCGCTCACCGGCCACTTCGTCTTTTCGACGCTGCACGCCAACGACACCGTGGCGACGGTGACTCGGCTGCTCGAACTCGGCCTCGACCCGAGCCTCATCCAGACAGCGGTCACGGCCGTCCTCGGCCAACGGCTCGCCCGCAAACTCTGCACGGAGTGCAGGGAGGCGGTGCCGCCGCCGGCCGGACTCGAAAAGCGGTTCAATCTCGCCGCGACCGGCGTCAAGCACATCTACCGGGAGCGCGGCTGCGAGCACTGCCGCGGCACCGGCTACCGCGGCCGCGTCGGCATCCACGAACTGCTCGTCATGACCGACGAGATCCGCCGGCTCATCACGGCCCAGCCGACGATCGACGACCTCCGGCAGGCGGCGGCCCGCGGCGGCACGAAGTCGATGCAGACCGACGGCCTCATGAAGGTCTGCAAGGGCATCACCAGCATCAACGAGATCATCCGCGTCACGACCTGACCCGCCCTCCTCACGAGCGGCGGGCGATCCCGCACCGAGGCCAACCATGTACGACCTGCTCGTGGCCGTGATCATCGCGCTCGGTGCCTGGTTCGGTTCGGTGTTCGGCATCGTGCCCGTCGCGGCCTTCGGGCTGGAGATTTTCGGCGCCCTCACCGCCGGCGTGCTCCTCCATGAGCCGGTTGGCGGGCTCCTGGCGTGGTTCTTGCGACTCACGCTGGGGGCGGTCTGGCCCGACGCATCCTTTCAGGGTCTCGGCGTGTCGCTCTCGTTTTTCGTGATTGTCTGGGGCACGATGGTGCTGCTGAGGTTTCTCTATCATCCCGACGATCTCACGCTCAGCGACTCTGTGCAGGAGGCGACGTCCCTGTCGCTCATCGAGCGTGTCGCGGGCGGCGCCGCCGGCGGGGCCGCGGGCTATGTGACGGCCGGCGCCTTCCTCGTGACCTGCTCGATGCTGCCGCTGCCGAGAATTCTTCTGCCGGCACCCCAGAGCATGTTCATCGATGCCGGCTCGGTCGTGCTCCGCGCTGCCGGCCGCTTCCAGCCGGACACCGCCGAGGGGCAGTCGCTGGTGGCGCTCGGAGAGCCGTTGGCGATCGGGGCCGGCGACGCGGCCCCCAAGGCATGCGAACCGTGGATCGACCTCAACGGCGACGGCGAGTACTCGGAGACCGACCGCTGGTACGACTCCGACGGCAACGGGGCGTACACGGCCGCGTTCGCCTATGTCGACGCGGATGGAGACGGCACTCGTCGCATCGGTCTCGTCGAGAAATACGCGACCGCGACGTGGCACG
>DNLZ01000100.1:0-590 GCA_003488325.1 Planctomycetaceae bacterium | reverse complement strand
CGCTGCGGCATCCCCTCCGCGCAGGTCGCCTGCGTCCGGACCAGGAAGACTCATTCCCGGCGGCCCAGGGGCTTCGACGTCCCCCGCCCAGTTGCCAGACGACGATTTCTGAACCCTCCGAGGTGATCGACGAATCATGCCTTCGCGACTATTTCCCGTCCCGCTTGCCCCCTTCATCCTCTTGATGGCGGGCCTCGCCCACCACGTCGCCACGGGCCAGGAAGTCGCCGACCCTGCCGCGCTTCAAAACGACGTCGCGACTCGCTTCGCGGCGGGCGACTACGCCGGAGTGATCGAGGCGACCGACGGGATTGAAAAGGTGCTGCGGGGGAAGCCGAAGGATCCCGATTTCGTGCCACGGATGCGGCTCCTGGCGGAACTCCTCACGCGTCGAGCCGTGGCCCAGCGCAGGCTCGGCCGTCTCGACGCCGCTGAGGCGGCGCTCGAGTCCGCGGGCAAGACGCTCGCCGACAAGGACGTGCAGCGGGCGGTGGCGATGTTCGCGCGCACGGCGGGCGAGCGGGCCGCGGGGGCCATCGTGCCGTTGGAACTCACGAACCTCGAACTCGTCGATGCCCAGCTCGACCTCG
>DNLZ01000152.1 GCA_003488325.1 Planctomycetaceae bacterium | reverse complement strand
CCGATGAAGGCCACCTCGAGCCCGATGCGCGACAGGAGCCCGTGCGCGGCGGCGTTGGCATCGTCACGATTCATGGGCGGGCTCGGCGAGGCCGGCACGACGGTGCATCCGTCGCGGACCGCCGCAATCCTAGCTCGCGACCGGGCGCATGCCGTCCGATCGCATCCCGGGCCGCCGCCGGCGCGGCCGAGCCGGGAAAGGCGGTGGTTCCACCCGGTCCCGCCCGGCCGAAAAACGCGCACTAGACTCCTCCTGAGGGTGGCGGCCGGTGTCCAACCCGTCCTGCGGTCCGGGCGTTCCGATGAATACGATGCGCTTGTTGCGGCTCGCGACCCTGGGCCCGATCGCGGGGATCGTGGTCCTCTCGTTGCTCGCCTTTTTCGATCAGGCCGCCCTGAACCGCGCCTACGACAACCGCTTCGAGTCCGCCCGGCTTGCCAACGAGCTCCGGGCCAGTTCGGACGAGCTCACGCGGCTCGCCCGCACCTACGTCGTGACGGGCGACCCGGCATACGAGCAGGCCTACTGGCACCTGCTGGATGTGCGCAATGGCACGAAGCCGAGGCCCGACGGCCGCACCGTGCCGCTGCGCACGCTCATGGAGCGGCAGGGCTTCACCGCCGAGGAGTTCTCACGGCTGAAGGAGGCGGAGGACAACTCGAACGCGCTGGTCACGACCGAACGGATCGCGATGGCCGCCGTGAAGGGCCTGTTCGACGACGGGCATGGGCACTTCACCCGCAAGGGCGAGCCGGATGCCGAGATGGCCCGCCGCATCATGCACGACGCGACGTACCATGCCGACAAGCGCACGATCATGGAGCCGATTGCGCTCTTTGAAACCCTGCTCGATCGACGCACCGCCGCTGCGGCCCGCGCCGCCCGACGGCGGAGCGACGTGCTCATGTCGCTCGTCGTCTGCGTCGCCTTCGGTGCCGCGCTGATCGCCTGGCTCAGCCTGTGGCGTCATGGAAAGACGCTCTCCCGCGCGATCGACGAGCTGGCGACCACGTCCGCCCACGTCAACGCCGGAGCCGCCGAGATGGCGGCGACGAGCCGGTCGCTGGCCGAGGGTGCCTCGGAGCAGGCTGCGGCCGTCGAGGACATCACGACCTCCACACGGACGACGAGTGGCATGGCGACCGAGAACGCGGGCCGTACCCAGGCAGCCAGCGAACTCGTGGGACAGGAGCAGCGGGAGTTCGCCGCCGCCGCCACGAGGCTCGCCGAGATGGTGGCGGCCATGGAGGAGATCGACGCCACGAGCGGCCGCATCTCCAAGATCAACAAGGTGATCGACGAGATCGCCTTCCAGACGAACATCCTCGCGCTGAACGCGGCCGTCGAGGCGGCTCGCGCGGGTGAGGCGGGGCTCGGCTTCGCCGTGGTCGCGGACGAGGTGCGCTCCCTCGCGCAGCGGAGCGCACGCGCCGCCCAGGAGACCGCGGGCCTCATCGACGACTCGATCGCCTCCGCTCGGTCGGGACGCGCCAAGGTCGGTGACCTCGCGACGGCGATCGACGCGCTCACCGCCCGATCGACGACGATCCGCACGCTCGTGGACGACGTCCGCGCGGGAAGTGGCGAGCAGAATCGCGCGATCGGGAGGATCGGCCAGTCGCTCGAGCAGATCGAAAAGGTCACGCAGCAGTCGGCGGCGGCGGCGGAGCAGGGGTCCGCGGCCGCCGAGGAGCTCAGCGCTCAGGCCGGCGCCCTCATCGACGTGGTGAACGTGCTCGGCCGGATGGTCGGCCGCTGAAGCTCGTGGGCCGGCGCGTGCGCGGGCAGGTGGTCCGCCCACGCGCTCCGCCAGGGGCGGCGGACCGCCCGGATCCACTCCGGTCCCGATGGAATCGGGCGTCAGATCTGCCAGTCGTTCGACGGCTCGGGTGCCTCGCCGCGCATCCGCAGCTTGGGTCGCTCGAGCACGACGGTGGTCCGCGGCTCCACCGATCGCGTGAGCCACACGTTGCTGCCGATCACGGAGTCATGACCGATCACCGTGGTGCCGCCGAGAATGGTCGCGTTCGCGTAGACCACGACACGGTCGCCGATCGTGGGATGCCGCTTCGTGCCGCGCACGAGGTGGCCGTCGGCGTCGGTCTGGAACGACAGCGCGCCCAGCGTCACACCCTGGTACAGCTTGACCCGACTGCCGATTTCGCAGGTCTCGCCGATCACGACGCCGGTGCCGTGATCGATGAAGAAGTGGTCGCCGATCATGGCGCCCGGATGGATGTCGATGCCCGTGCGCGAGTGCGCCCACTCGGCCATCATCCGCGGGATCAGCGGCACCTCCAGGCGGTGCAGCAGGTGCGCGAGCCGGTGGATCGTCACGGCCTCGAGTCCCGGGTAGCAGAAGATCACCTCGTCGAGCGTCCTGACGGCCGGGTCGCCGTCGTAGGCGGCCTGGACGTCGGTCGCGAGGACACGCCGCAGGTCGGGAATGCGTTCGAGGAACTCGACCGCCTTCGCCTGGCCGAGCGCCTCGAAATCGGCCTCCTCGGTGCAGTGCTGCACGGCATCCGGGACGGTGGGCGGCTCCACTCCCTGCTCGACGGCGGTCTTCTGGGCGGCGAGGGAGTGCCGCAGGGCCCGGCCGATCTGCGTCGTGAGCTTGTCGTGCAGGCCGTCGACGAGGTCGCCGACGTGGTACGTGACGTTGCCGAGGTGCAGGTTCTCGCGCCGACGATAGCCCGGATAGAGAATCTCCTTGAGATCCTCGCAGGCGGCGATGATCGACTCGTAGTTGGGGAGCGGGCAGTGGCCGAGGTAGTTGATCGTGGGAACGTCATGGTACGTTTCCACGATCCGCTTCGTGAGCTGGGGCAACTGCTCCTTGAGTCGGATGTCGGTGGCCATGACGATCG
Source organism: Planctomycetaceae bacterium (assembly GCA_003488325.1). Classification (GTDB taxonomy): domain Bacteria; phylum Planctomycetota; class Planctomycetia; order Pirellulales; family UBA1268; genus QWPN01. The sequence goes on along the minus strand of DNLZ01000152.1, from coordinate 2,452 downwards.
ATGGTAGGGGGGCGTGCCAGGCGTCGCAAACGTTCTCCCCGTTCGGTCGGCGCGACGACCCCGCGGAATTGAAGGTTCTCAGGCCCCGCAGGCAGCGATCCCGCCCGGCGGCGCCCGCGCCGGAAAGCGGGGCAGGATGTGCGGCGCGAGGCGACGCCGCTCAAGAGCGCGTCCGCCGGATTCAGGCGACGTCACCGGCCGCGGCGAGCGCCTCGGCGAGCGTCACCGCGCCGGTGTAGAGCGCCTTGCCGACGATGCATCCCGCCGCTCCCGCCGCGGCCACCCGCCGGATGTCGGCCGCCGACGCGATGCCTCCCGACGCGACCACCGGCACCGCGGACGCGGCGAGCATCGCGCCCAGGGCGGCGAGATTCGGCCCCTCGAGCATGCCATCCCGGGCGATGTCGGTGAACACGATCGCGGCGAGCGGCAGCGCGGCATGCCGCCTCGCCACCTCGAGTGCCGCCGTGCCACCGGTTTCGCGCCAGCCCCGCACCGCCACGATCCCGTCGCGGGCGTCGAGTCCGAGCACGATCCGCCCCGGATAGGCGGAGGAGAGCCCGGAGAAGGCGTCGGGGTCGTCGATGGCCAGACTGCCGACGACCACCCTGGCCACGCCGGCGTCGAGGTACGCCGCGGCGGTGGCGACCGAGCGCACCCCTCCGCCCACCTGGCAGGGCAGCCCCGCTGCGGCGACGATCCGACCCACCAGCTCCGCCTGCACCGGTCCGCCCTCGCGGGCGCCGTCGAGATCCACGAGATGGAGTCGACGGGCGCCGCCGGCCGCGAAACGCTTCGCAACGGCGACCGGGTCGGCGTCGAAGACCGTCTCCCGGTCGTAGTCTCCCTGCAGGAGCCTCACGCATCGTCCGCCACGCAGGTCGATCGCGGGCCACAGTTCCATCGTGTCGCTCCGGAGTGTCGTGCGCGTAGAGCGTATCAGCCCGCCCGCCACGACGACAGGAACGCCGCGAGCAGTCGCAGCCCAGCCCGCTGGCTCTTCTCCGGATGGAACTGCGTCGCCCACAGCCTGCCGCGCTCGACCACGGCGCAGAACGGTCCGCCGTAGTCGGTCTCGGCCGCGACGACCGCCGCGTCGCGGGGTCGCGCATGGTAGGCATGCACGAAGTAGAAGTGCTGCTCCGGCTCCGCGGCGACGGCTGGCCCGGTCGTGGTGCGCCAGGACAGGGTGTTCCATCCCATGTGCGGCACCTTGAGTCCCGCCGGGATGTCGAACCGGGCGACGTCCCCCGCGAGCACGCCGAGGCCCTCGTGACGTCCCCCCTCCCAGCCGGTCTCGAAGAGCAGCTGCAATCCCATGCAGATGCCGAGAAAGGGACGATCCGCACGCAGATGGTCGACGAGGGGCGCGACGAGATCGCGCGCTCGAAGCGCCTGCATCGCGTCACCGAAGGCACCCACGCCCGGCAGCACCACCGCCGCGGCGGCTGCGACCCGCGCGGGATCGGACGTGATGATCGCCTGCGTTCCGAGCCGTTCGAAGGCCTTCTGGACGCTGCGCAGGTTGCCGCTGCCGTAGTCGACGATCGTGACCATCGCTCCAGTGTACGTCAGGTCCGCCCGCGGACGAGCGGCGACCGGCGGCGTGGCGGCGGGTCACTCGCCGGGGGCGCGCTCGGGGTAGATCACGAGTTCGACCCTGCGGTTCTTGGCCCGCCCGGCCGGCGTGGCATTCGACACGACGGGATGATTCGAGCCATGGGCCACGAGGAAGAGCTGCGACTCGCGCAGCGGTGTCCGCGTCGTGAGGAAGTCGAACACGGCGGCGGCCCGCGCCGCCGTGAGCTGGTGGGGCGAGGCCCAGGAGGCGTTCGTGAGCGGCTCGGTATCGACATGCGACTCGATGCCGATGAAGTGACCGGGATAGACCCGGCCCACCTCGCCCGCCACCTGCGTGAGCAGTGCCACGCCTCCCGGCACGAGGTTGGCGGTGCCTCCGTCGAAGAGCGTGTCGGCCGGGAGCTCGACGCGGACCACCGAGCCGTCGAACCGCGTATCCACGCCCGGCAGTGCGAGTCCCGACAGCGCCGACTGCATGGTGCCTGGGGGCACCGTCCCTGCCGCCATGGGGGCGGCGGTCACCGGCATGCCCGCGGCCCGCACGGTGGCGAGCTGGGACGACGTGCTCGCGAGCTGCTCCCGCAGCGCGACGATCTCGTCCTGCATGAGCTGCGATTCCTGTCGACTGCGCGTCAGTGCCGCCGAGAGACCATCCGGACCGACGGCCGGCGAGGGCATGGCGGCGACCGGCGGCGCGAGGGGGAGGGTGTGGGCCGGAGCCGCCACGCCGGGAGGTGGCTCGAGCGAGGCGGGAGCCACCGCGGTACCGGGGCGCGTCACGCGTGGACTGCCGGCACAGCCCGTCGTCGCCACCACGCACGCGGCCAGTCCGCCGAGGCACATGCGCGCGAGGGCCGCGTGAGAGGCGCGA
>DNLZ01000462.1:3954-6204 GCA_003488325.1 Planctomycetaceae bacterium | reverse complement strand
GCGTGAACCACGGGGGGCACCCCTTATCGCGAACTTACGGGGCCATTTTGCAGAGTTCCTTAACCAGTGTTCTCCCGAGCGCCTAGGACTTCTCGTCCCGCCTACCTGTGTCAGTTTTAGTACGGTCACATGCCTTCAACCCTAGAAGCTTTTCTTGGACGTCCTTCGGATGACTATCGAAACATAAGCGTCTTTGTCCGATGCTTCCGGATGTCGCTGCGGATTTTCCTACAGCTACCTTCCACACCGGCGAGGGACATTTCTATCCGTCCCCTCACCTTCCAGACGCCGTCCCTCCATCGGTCCAGCATGTGGCGCAGGAATGTTGACCTGCTGTCCATCGTCTACGCCTTTCGGCCTCGACTAAGGAACCGGCTAACCCTGGGCGGATTTACCTTCCCCAGGAAACCTTAGGCTTTCGGCGAGCAGGATTCTCACCTGCTTTATCGTTACTCATTCCGGCATAATCACCTGTACGCCCCGACATCGCTCCTTGCGGTGCGACTTGTATCTGACGTACAGCGCTCTCCTACCAATGCACTAGGTGCATTCCACTGCTTCGGTGCAGTACTTACTCCCGTTCATTATCGGCGCAGAGTTGCTCGACCAGTAAGCTGTTACGCACTTTTTAAATGATGGCTGCTTCTAAGCCAACATCCTGGCTGTCACGGCAACTCTACTTCCTTAGTGACTGAGTACTGCTTGGGGACCTTAGCAGGTGGTCTGGGTTGTTTCCCTCTCGACCGCGAAGCTTATCCCTCGCGGACTGACTCCCGGAGTACACACGAGCGGTATTCGGAGTTTGGTTCGGTGAAGTACCCGGGAAGGGCCTTCATCCAATTCAGTCTCTCTACCCCCGCCGTGCAATGTTCCGAGGCTAGCCCTCAAGCTATTTCGGAGAGAACGAGCTATCTCTGCGCTTGATTAGACTTTCACTCCTCCCCACAAGTCATCCCCTCGGTTTTCAACCCAAGTGGGTTCGGTCCTCCACGCGGTTTGACCCGCGGTTCAACCTGCTCATGGGTAGTTCGTGCAGTTTCGCGTCTACCACCAGCGACCATAAGTCGCCCTATTCAGACTCGGTTTCCCTGTGGCTTCGGCCCTGAGGGCCTTAACCGAGCCGCTGACGGTAACTCGCCGGATCATTATGCAAAAGGCACGCCGTCACGCATTGCTTACGCCATAGCGCTCCGACCGCTTGTAGGCACATGGTTTCAGGTTCACATTCCTCCCCTAACAGGGGTTCTTCTCATCTTTCGCTCGCGCTACTTGTTCACTATCGGTCGTCAGGGAGTATTTAGCCTTACGGGATGGTCCCCGTAGATTCAGTCGAGGTTCCACGTGACTCGACCTACTCAGGGTACCCCCTCAACGGAGCAACTCGGCTTTCGCGTACGGGCCTGTCACCCTCTGTGGACGACCTTTCCAGATCGTTCCGCTAGCCTGTTGTTTGTAACTCCTCGGGGGCCCTACAACCCCGAAGTGGAAACCACCTCGGTTTGGGCTGTTTCCCTTTCGCTCGCCGCTACTGAGGAAATCGATTTTTCTTTCTACTCCTGCGGTTACTGAGATGTTTCAGTTCACCGCGTTTGCCACCGTGACCTATGGATTCAGTCACGGTCAGTTCGGGAATCCCGGGATCATCACCTGTTTGACGGTTACCCCGGGCTTATCGCAGTCTTCCGCGCCCTTCACAGCCTCCTGACGCCTAGACATCCCCCATGCGCCCTTTCTAGCTTGACCACCCGAATCCAGTGCTCGCAGGAAATCCCACGACCGCGGATGCGGGTCGCCTCACTCTCCTTCGAATCATCGCCGGCAAGCGCGCCGACCCCATTCGAAGGCACGATATTTTTCTCGCTCAAACAACGGAGGACGTCGCGAACGACGGCCTCCGCGCCTTGGGAGAACGCTTCCGGGACGCGTCGAAACGCGTCCCATCGGCATTCTTCTTAAGATGCCAATTACCACGACCAAATTGTCAGGGAACGAAAACGAGCCGGGACCACGGGAAGCAGGCCCGACTCGCGTGCGGGAACCGACGTCGGCAGAAAGCCAATGTCGGCCGCGAAGCATCCGAGACTGTAGCGGACTGCTCCGGGACGGTCAAGCGGCTGGAAAAAACCGGCTTTTTGCCCCATCGGCGAGGGCCCGGGGTATAACGACGCTTTGGAGAACTCCATGGTCCATCGGCTGATCCTCTGCGGTCGCTGGTACGCCTGGGCAGTCGTGGCCGTGGCCGTGGTGTCT
>DNLZ01000462.1:1819-3592 GCA_003488325.1 Planctomycetaceae bacterium | reverse complement strand
GGTTTCGACCCAGGAACTGCAGGCTGGGCAGCCCTTTGTCGGCACCGTCATGCCGGCTCGGACGAGCGACGTCGGGAGCGCCGTGGACGGCCGGCTCGTCGCGATGCCTGTCGAGGAGGGCCAGCGGGTCGAGGAGGGGGAACCCATCGCCGAGCTGCTCCGCGGTCTGCTCGAAATCGAGCGGGCCGGTGCCCTGGCGGAACTCGACCGCCTCCGGCAGGTGCTCGGCGAGCTCGAGGCGGGATCGCGTCCCGAGGAAATCGATCAGGCGCGAGCGCTCGTGGCCGGATTCGAGGCCCGCTTGGACTACGCCCGCGGCCGGCTCGATCGGCTGAAGCGGCTCGCGGAGCGGGGCACCAGCACGGCGGATGAGCTCCAGGACGCGCAGACGGAATATCGCTCGACCGAGGCCCAACTCCAGGGAAGCCGCGCTGCCCTGGCGCTCGCGGTGGCCGGACCGCGGAAGGAACAGATCGCCCAGGCTGCCGCTGCCGTCGCCGTGCAGGAGGCCGCTGTCGAGCGGATCGACGACCAGCTCGGGAAGCACACCATCCGAGCGCCGTTCGCCGGCTGGATCGTCGAGCGATTTGCGGAAAAGGGGCAATGGCTCAACCGGGGCGGGCTCGTCGCCCGGGTCGCCGAGCTCGACCGCGTCGAGGTGGAGGCTCGCGTGCCGGAACTGTCGGTGCGCGGCCTGCGGCCCGGCGGGGACGTCCGTCTGGAATTCGATGCCGTGCCGCAGCAGTCGTGGATCGGCACGATCATCCGGGTCGTGCCCCAGGCCGACCTGCTCAGCCGCAGCTTCCCGGTGCGGATTGCCGTCGAAAACCGCGTCATCGACGGGACGCCGCAACTCAAGGGCGGCATGCTCGCCCGCGCCTGGCTCCCCGTCGGCGCGACGGGATCGGCCACGGTCGTGCCAAAGGACGCGCTCGTGCTCGGCGGCCCGCGCCCGGTCGTCTTCGTGATCGATCCGAGCGCGGGCGGAGCTGTGTCTGGTGACGCGGCGGCGGGCGCAGGCTCGGTCCGGCCGGTCGAGGTCGCCGTCGGCGCCGCGGTGGGCGGAGGCGTCGAGGTGCGTGGCGCGCTCCAGCCCGGAACGCTCGTGGTCGTCCGAGGCAACGAGCGGCTGCGGCCTGGCACCACGGTCGCCTACGAGCTGGCCTCGGCACCGAAAGCCGCTGCGGTCCGGACAGCGCCACAGGCCGCGCCATGAGCCTCATCGAAGCGTGCGTGACGAGCCCGGTGAAGGTGGCCGTCGGGGTGATCCTCGTCACGCTCTTCGGCGTGCTCTCGATCCTCGCGATGCCGGTGCAGCTCACGCCCGAGGTGCAGATCCCGACGATCACCGTGGAGTGCCGCTGGCGCGGTGCGAGCCCCCAGGAGATCGAGAGGGAGCTGATCCAGCCGCTCGAGGAGCAGCTGCGGAGCACCGAGGGGCTCGTGAAGCTCTCGAGCGACTCCGGGAGCTCCACGGGCACGGTCGAACTCGAGTTTGCCGTCGGCACCGACATGTCCCAGGCGCTCGTCAAGGTGAACACCCGCGTGCAGCAGGTGCGCGACTGGCCGATCGACGCCGATCGCCCCGTCATCAAGACCTCGAGCGCGAACGATCGCCCCATCGCGTGGCTGATCCTCGGTCAGGCTCCGCCCGACATGGCGGCCGTGGCGCGGGCGAAGGGCGAGCATCCGACGCTCGCGGGCGCGCTCGGTCGCATCGAATCGGCACGGACACCCGATCTCGCCCTGTTCCGCCTGCGAGCGCTCGTCGCC
>DNLZ01000462.1:0-1507 GCA_003488325.1 Planctomycetaceae bacterium | reverse complement strand
AGCATCCCGAGATCGCTTCGCTCGCCCCCCCCGCGATCGACGTCGAGGCGGTGCGTCGCATGGCCGAGGACGAGATCGAGAGCCGCCTCGAGCGGGTGGACGGCGTCTCGAGCGCCGACCTCGTCGGCGGCCGCGAGGACGAGCTGCAGGTGATCATCGACCCGCAGCTGCTGGCGGCACGCAACCTCACCATCGAGGACCTCCGGCTCGCGCTCGCCGGCCAGAACCAGGACACCTCCGGCGGCGACCTCTGGGAGGGCAAGCGGCGGTACGTCGTCCGCACGCTGGGCCAGTTCCGTTCCCCCGAGCAGGTGGAAGGCGTCATCATCGCGCGTCGCGAGGGCAACCCCGTCTACGTGCGGGACGTCGCCCGCGTCCACCTCGGCAGCAAGAAGCCGGACGGGATCGTGCGCCGCTTCGGCGCCAACAACATCGCCATCCGGGTGACCCGGGAATCCGGCGCCAACGTGCTCGACGTCATGCGGCGGCTCCGCGAGGTGGCGGCGCGGATCGACCGGCAGCTCGCGCCCCGTGGGCTCGCGCTCTCGCTGGTCTACGACGAGACGACCTACATCGACTCCGCCATCGGGCTCGTCAACGACAACATCCTCGTGGGAGGCCTGCTCACGCTGGGCACGCTCCTCATCTTCCTGCGCAACATCCGCTCGACGCTGATCGTGGCGCTGTCGATCCCGGTGAGCGTGATGGGCACCTTCCTCGCGCTCGCGGCCTGCGATCGCACGCTCAACGTGATCAGCCTCGCGGGGATCGCCTTCGCCGTCGGCATGCTCATCGACAATTCGGTCGTGGTGCTGGAGAACATCTTCGTCCACTGGACCGCGGGCAGATCCCCCAGGGAGGCGGCCGTCACCGGCACCCGGGAGGTGTGGGGCGCGATCCTGGCCAGCACGCTGACGAACGTCGCCGTGTTCCTCCCGGTGCTCTTCGTCGAGGGCGAGGTGGGGCAGCTCTTCGGCGACATCGCGCTGGCGATCGCCGCTGCGGTCGGCCTGTCGATCCTCGTCTCGGGACTCGTCGTGCCGACGGCCGCCGCCCTGCTTCTGCAGAGCCGCCACGCCCGCGCGGCAGCGACCGTGGTGACGGGTGAGAACGTTGCCGGCGACACGGTTCCCCGTGGCGACATCCTCACGCGCTTCGGCGCGGCGTTCATGCGGGTGGTGATCGGGATCGACCGGTTCCTGCTGGCCGGTGTCTGGCGGCAGGTCGCGGCCTCGACGCTGATGGTCGGCCTCGCGGCGCTCGCGACATGGATCCTGATGCCGAAGGTGGAGTATCTCCCGGAAGGGAATCGCAACCTCGTCTTCGGAATCCTGCTGCCGCCACCGGGCTACAACCTCGACGAACTGCTGCGGATGGGCGACCTCGTCGAGGAGCGGCTCATCCGCTACTGGGACGTCGACCCCGGCACCCCCGAGGCCGCGTCGCTCGACGCACCGATCCTGGCCGACTGCTTCTTCGTGGCCCGTGGCCGCAGCGTGTTCATCGG
>DNLZ01000091.1:965-5137 GCA_003488325.1 Planctomycetaceae bacterium | reverse complement strand
AGGAGGTCGTCGAAGTCGACCGCCCCCGCGGTCTTGAGGGCTTCCTGATAACGACGGTAGCCGGCGGCTGCGAGCGTCCACGAGTCGTCGGCGTCCCCGGAGAGCGTGTCGCACGCCGCCGCCGGCCGGATGCCGCGGCTCTTCCAGCGACTCGCACGGTCGAGCAGGTCGGCGGGCCGCAGGACCGTGTCCGGCACGCGGAGGTCCTTGAGCACGCGGCGCGCCATCGTCTCCTGCTCGCCGCGGTCGATGATCGCGAAGCGGTCCGGGTAGCCGAGCCGGGGCGCGTGGCGACGCAGGATCCGCACGCAGAGCGAGTGGATCGTCGAGATCTCCGGCTTCGCCGCGGAAGCCGCGGTGCGCCGGCCGAGCATCGTGCCGGCACGTGAGAGCATCTCCCGCGCGGCCTTGTTGGTGAACGTGACCGCGAGGATGCGGTCCGGACTGGCCCCCTGGCGCACGAGATGGGCGATCCGGGCGATGACCACCCGCGTCTTGCCCGTGCCGGCGCCCGCCAGCACGAGGAGCGGGCCGGGCGGAGCGAGCACCGCGTCGCGCTGGGCGTCGTTGAGCCCCGTGGCCGCGGATCCGGCGGCACCCCGTCCGACGGTGGGCGTCTGCGCGGCGGGCATGGGGACGGAGGCCGTCATGCCGCGAATGTAGCAGGCGACTCGCGTGGGTCGCCCGCTCCTCGCCTTGACGCTCCGGCGGCGGCCGTCTCTATTCGCGGTCTCGAACCGAGCATCGCGAGGTGGGCGGCAACGCCGTCGCCGCCGCGCGAGCCACCGCGAGACGTCACGGGCAGGGCATGGCGGCCGATCGCACCCACGACACGCAGGATCTCGCGGAGGGCAACGACCTCGCGTCCTCGACGATCGATCTGGCCGCGCGGCTGCGGCCGCACCTGCAGACCATCGGCATCGCGCTGGCGGTGATCGCGGGCGGAGCCGTGGCGTGGACGCTCATCGCCGCGCAGCGTGAGGCCGCGGCGGAGCGCAGCTGGGACGACTGCATGGCCGCGCTGTCGGAACAGAATCCGGACCGGCTCGACGGCGTGATCCGGAAGTATCCGGGGACCCCGGCCGCCCGCTGGTCGCAGATGCTTCTCGCGGAAACGGCGATCACGGAGGGCTGTCAGCAGCTCTTCGGCGATCGTGCGCGGGCCCGGCAGCGGCTCGAGAACGCCGTCGATCTCTACACCGGGATTCTTGCGGAGCGGCCCGGCGGCCTCGTCGGGGAACGGGCCGTTTTCGGCCTCGCCAAGGCGCGCGAGGCGCTCGGCGACCTCGACGACGCACGACGGGGGTACGAATCGCTGGTCGAGGAGTATCCGTCGAGCGCGGTGCGTGGCCTGGCCGACCAGCGGATCGCCGCCCTGTCGCGCGCGTCCACCAAGGGGTGGTACGATTGGTTCGAGTCACAGGACATGGCACCGCCCGCTCCGCCGGCGGCGAATCCCGGTGGCCAGCCCGCAGCCGAGCAGCCCGCTGCACCCTCCCCACCAGACGCCGACGCCGCGCCCACAGATGGAGGCACCCCCGCCGAATCCCCCGCCGCTCCAGCCGGGTGACGAGGTCGCCTTCCCGGTGGATGCCGCCGGGGTCGGGGAGCGGATCGACGCGTTTCTCGTGCGCGTCCTGCCGGGGCACAGCCGGTCGTTCCTCGGTCGGCTGTTCGAGAAGGGGACGGTCCGCGTCGACGGCGTCCCCGTCCGCGCGGCCCACAAGCTGCGCGGCGGCACGGTGGTGCGTCTGACCGTTCCCGATCCGCCCCGCACCGGCCCGCTCGCGGAGGAGATCCCGCTCACGTTCCTGCACGTCGACGACGCGATCGCCGTGGTCGACAAGCCCGCCGGCATGGTCGTCCATCCCGCGAAGGGCAACTGGAAGGGCACCCTCGCCGGGGCGCTCAAGTGGCATCTGGAGGAGCGTCCCCGGCCCGGTCACGAGGCGGAAGAGGGGGCCGCCGTGGCGGCGACCGGGCTGTCGACGGCCGGTGGCCCCGTCCGGCCCGGCATCGTGCACCGCCTCGATCGCGACACGAGTGGAGTCATCGTGGTCGCCCGGACGGAAGCCGCCCACCATGCGCTCGCCCGGCAGTTCGAGCACCGCGTCGTCGAGAAGACGTATCTCGCGATCACGCAGGGCCGGCCGCAGCTCGACCGGGACGAGATCGACCTGCCGATCGGCATCCATCCGTATCAGCGGGAGCGGATGGCGGTCCGGCGCGACCATGCGACCAGCCGCGAGGCGGTCACCCGCTACGAGGTGATCGAACGGTTCCATGCCGCCGCGCTCGTGCGCGTGACACCGAAGACGGGCCGCACGCACCAGATCCGCGTGCACCTCGCCGCGATCGGCTGTCCTGTGCTGTGCGACGGCCTGTACAGCGGTCGAACCGTGATCGAGCCGACGTTCCTCGGGCTTCCCCCGGGACCGCCGTTGCTCGCGCGGCAGGCGCTGCATGCCTCCCGACTCGCGCTGGTGCACCCGGTCTCGCTCGTGCCGATGGAGTTCACGGCGCCGTTGCCCGACGACCTCGAGCGGATGCTGGCCGCGCTCAGGCAGGCGTGACGGGCGGCTCGTCGCTGGCGACGGCGATGCCGCCCGCGGTCGCGCCGGCAGGCGGTCCCGCCGCGTCGGGCTCGAGGAGCGGAAACTCGAGCACGAAGGTGCTGCCCCGACCCGGTTCGCTCTGGGCGCGGATGTCTCCCCCGTGCTCCCGCAGGATCTTGCGGCTCACGGTGAGCCCGAGGCCCGTGCCGCGGGCACCCTTCGTCGAGACGAAGAGCGTGAAGATCTCCGCGAGCGTGTCGGGCGACATCCCCGCGCCGTTGTCGGCGACCCGGATCCGCACGGCGCGGGTCGCGGGGTCCAACTCCGCCGTGACGTCGACCCGGGGGTCGGCGCGGCCCTCGACCGCGTCGAGCGCGTTGGTCACGACGTTGAGCACCGCCCGCGACATCCCCTCGGGGTCGAAGACCATCCGGGGCAGGTCGGAGGCGGCCGTCCAGCGGATCACGGTGCCGGACTCGTCCGCCCGCTGCTGCACCGTCTCCACGACGTCGGCGAGCAGCGCGGCGAGATCGGCCTCGACGAGATCGGGCTCGCGGTGCTTGCTGAACGACAGCATGTCCATCACGAGCGAGGAGATCTTGTCCTGGTTGCGGCGCACGATCTCCCATCCCTTGCGCACGACGCCGAGGTCCTCGTTGTCGAGGCCCATCTCGACGAGGTAGCTGCCGCCGCGGATGCCCTGCAGGATGTTCTTGATGTGGTGCGACAGCGTGGCGATCGTCTGGCCCACGGCGGCGAGCCGCTCCGACTGCACCATCGCCGAGTAGTAGGTGGTGTCTTCCACGGCGAGCGCGGCCTGGTGACCGATGGCGATCATGAGCTTGAGATGCTCGTCGCTGAACCGGCGACGGCCCTCGACCGCCGCTCCCAGTGGCGTCGTGGTGTCCACGTAGATGACGCCGACGATGTCGTACCGTCCGCGCATCGGCACGCAGATCGCCTCACGCACCCCGGTGCGCACCACGCTCTGTCCCGACGCGAAGCGATCGTCCTCCTGCGCGTCGCTCGTGAGCACGCCTTCGCGGTTGCCCAGCACGTAGTCGAGGATGGTGCGGCTGATCGCCATCGACTCGGTGCCCCCGGGATCCCGGTCGCGCCGCGCCTTGACGACGAGCTCGCGCGACTCGGGATCGAGCAGCATGATGCAGCCCCGGTCCGCCTCCACCCATTCGAAGACGAGCTGGAGCACGCGGCCGAGGAGCTCGTCGATGTCGAGCGTGTGGCTCACCGCGAGCGCCGTGCGGTACATCACCTGGAGGTTGCTGCGGGCCCGGGCGAGGCGGTGCCCCTGCGGTTCTCCGGGCGTCGCCAGCGCGATCGAGTCCTCCTCCCGCATGGAGCGCACGATCCGCGAGCCGTCGCCCCGGCCACCGCGCGAGACGATGTCGACCTCGCCCACGGCCGTCTCGTCCCCGGCGAGCACGAGGATGGTGCGGCCCACGCGGATGCGGTCGCCCGCGGTGACGTCCACCCGGGTGATGCGGGCGTCGTTGACGTAGGTGCCGTTGGAACTGCCCAGGTCGACGAGGACGTGCGTGTCGCCGACGCGCCGCATCTCGGCGTGCCGCCGGGACACCTCGTGGTCGTCGAGCTGGA
>DNLZ01000091.1:531-658 GCA_003488325.1 Planctomycetaceae bacterium | reverse complement strand
TCGAGCTGGATCGAGTTGCCGGCCTCCCGGCCGATGGTCACGACCCCGTCCGGGCCGTCCAGGTCGTACCGGGCCCCGCGATCGCGGCCCTGGATGACGAACAATGACGGCAAGAGGTCGGGCTCCC
>DNLZ01000091.1:0-139 GCA_003488325.1 Planctomycetaceae bacterium | reverse complement strand
CCGGTCCGGCAGGCCACGATGGGGTCCGCATGGCGGGTCGAGCGGGAGATTCCGCCCCGCGTCGAGCGCGTCCGTCCTACAATCCGGAGGTGAAGCGTGGCCGCCGCGCGCGGGGCGGGATCGCGGCGGGGCATGATGC
>DNLZ01000510.1:507-5216 GCA_003488325.1 Planctomycetaceae bacterium | reverse complement strand
GAAGGCCTCCAGCAGCAGGTCGCGCGCAGTTTCATGTATGCGGTGTACCAGAAGTTCCAGAATCATCCGGAATACAAGGATGTCTTCGCCGAAGCCAAGAAGTATTTCGGGGCCACGCTCAAGATCACGGCGTCCACGGGCGCCTTCGGCGTCGATCCAGGTCAGGAGTTCTGGTGCCGATTCAACGGCTCGTTCATCGTGGCCGGGAGCTACGTGCGTGGTGAGCGAGACATGTTCGGTCTCATCAGCGCCCTGGTGCAGGCGGCACAAACGGGCACCGGTGTCTGGAACGCCACGTCCACGGACATCACGTTCACCCGGGTGACGCCCGCCGATGTCGTCGGCCAGAGCGCGATCTTCACCGTGAACAAGACGCCGCTGAACGTGGACGCGTCGTACCCCTCGATCTTCCATTACGGGGCGGTCGTGTCTCCGCTCGACGAAGGGGTCGACTGGAACGACAAGGCGGCATGGGGCGTCAAGGGGCGCAGCATCGCCGGCGGCCTCGGATACACGCGCCTCGGGACGGCCCAGGCCGTGACCGGCACGACGGCGGCATCCCAACCGGGCATCTACCGCTACTCGGGGCTGGGTACGGGCGGCACGCTCACGCTCAGCGGGGCCGGGCCGTTCGTGGTCGTCTCGTCCGTCCCGAGTCCGGTCGAAATCACGAACGGGGGGTATGGCGTCAAGGCGAACCAGGGCCAGACCTACACGGCCGGCCGCACGATCGACATCTCGTCCTTCGGCATGACGACTCCACAGCAGGTGCTCGATGCCTCGTTTTATGGCTGGTATGACTCGAGTGGAACCCTGGCGATCGCGAAGGTGACCGATGCATCGGTGCCCACCACGGTGCCCGCCTACCTCTACTTCGTACCGGCGGCGCAGGGGGATGCGGCCAACGTCATCGCGAATCAGAACGGGTTCTACGACCAGTCTTCCCCGTACTACCGGTCGGCCCGCGTCGCGGTGGCGAACGCCGGCGTTCTCGGGCGGCCCTCGACCGCGGAGGAGTGGGCGACTCACTTCCGAATCACGCCCGCGGCCCCGGGAACCGGCGTGATCGATGCGAGCGGCGTGACGGGCAACGTCCTCGTGATCGCCGACGACACGATCGCCACGGTCAAACTCGGCTCCGGAGGGTCGCTCGCGTTCGCGGCGGACTGGAGCCGCAGTGCGAAGACGTATGTGCTCAACGCCCAGCCGGCAGTGGGCAGCGGGGCGAGGCCGATCCTCGCGATCAACGCCGGCGACACGATCGACGCGCGACTCGTGTCAGGCCAGCCGACATGGACGATCGACAACCGGGAGCAGGCAACGGCGGATAACAACGCGCCGGTCAGCCCGTTTTATCGACGGTACGCGGCATTCAGTCGGTACTTCGCCACGCAGGGATCGGCGACGTCGGTCGCCGAGTTCGCGGGATCCCTCCGCACGACATCCCCGGTCGCCGATCCAGCCTCGGTCATTCGCGCCGCGCTTCGCAGTTGAAGCGATGTTCTCACCGCGGCGACGCGGACGAGGAGCCAAGCGAATCCGCCTCAGACCTTGACGAAGCCCTCATCGATGTCGCGCAGGTAGCGCTGCCGCATCGTCTGCAGGAGGAGACCGAGGTAGGCGTTGGCGCCCAACGACAGGAAGAGGGCGATGAGGCTCCCGATGAGCCAGCCCCACGGCCTGCCGCCCGCCGACGTGCCGCCGGCGAGCTCCGCGAGCTGGCCCGATGTCGATGCCACGGGCAACGGCTTGCGGGGCCGCGTTGCCGCCTCCACCACGGCCCGCTCCACTGCGGGAGGCCAGTTCTCCCCGACGTAGATCCGGACGCGGCGCACGTCGCGGGAATCGGCCGGGACGTCGCTCGTGAAGTGATAGGGCGCTCGGGGCTGGCCATCGGCGGTGCCGGGCCTGGTGCCGAGCAGATCAGGCTCGACCCGCACGAGATACTCGCCCCCGCCGTCATCGCTCGGCACGTACGCCGCCTCGATGCCGGTCGCGAGAAACGCGGCGACGAGAAGCACCATCTCCACGAGCATGTCACAACCTCCAGGGATCACGGACGGGACGATTTCACCCTCGCGACCGTCTCCTCTGCAACACCGTCCCCCGGGGAATGTCCGGGCGGGCCATCTGCCGGGGCGATCTCGCGGCCGCCGAGCACGTCCAGCTCGGCCTGCAGCATCGTCAGGGCGGCCTGCAGAAAGGCCACCGCGATCGGGCCGACGAAGATCCCGACCGGCCCCAGCGCTCCGACGCCGCCGAGCACGCTCAGGAGCGCGAGCAGCGGATGGAGCTTCGACTGGCCCTGCAGCACGAGCGGCTTGATGACGTTGTCGATCGTCGAGACGACGAGGACACCCCACACCGCGAGACCGGCGGCGGCCCACGAGTCCTGCGCGAAGAACAGGAGCCACAGGCTCGCCGATCCCCACACCGCCGCCGCGCCGATGAAGGGCACGAGCGCGCCGAAGAAGGTCAGCAGCGTCAGCAGGAAGACGCCCTCGAGCCCCGCGACGGCGTAGCCGATGCCGGCGAGCAACGCCTGCACGATCGCCGCCAGCAGCGTGGAGCTCACCACCGCACGGCTGATCTCCTCGAACTCCTCGAGCAGCTGCCACTGGTAGCGTCGATCGAGCGGGATGAGCCGCGTGACGCCCTCGAGCATCCGCGGCCCGTCGGCGAGAAAGTAGAAGAAACTCACGATCATCACGATCACGCCGATGACGAACTTCACGATCACCGCCGGGGCACGCCGCGCGATCGGACCCGCGACGCTTTCGGCGAGCGCGCGGAGCTCCGCGTTGACGTCCTCCGACGTGACGTGCAGCCCCACCGTGTCGTTCACCGTGGCGACGAGCCTGTCGAGCACCTGCGGATCGAGCCGCACCCCGTCGGGCCGCCGCAGCATCGAGACGGCGTCGCCGCCCGCCCGCGCGACGAGGAAACCCAGGGGCACGAGCACGAGCACGAGCACGAAGGCGGTCGTCAGCGCGGCCGCGACCCAGGCGGGCACCTGCAGCCTGACCAGCAGGCTGCGGTACAGCGGCCCGAAGATCACCACGAGCATCGCCGCGAGCAGGAGCGGCAGCAGAAACGCGGCGAGCACCCGCAGCGAGAGCAGGCCGAAGAGCACGACCAGCCCGAGCAGCACGCCGAACGAGACCAGTCGCGTCATCCGACACCTCTGCCCACACCCGGCCCGGCCCACGCGACCGCGTCGCCCATCACGACACGATACACGCCGGCGGCGAGCATTCCGCACGTGTCACCGACGGCGCACGAGCCCGGATGGCGACGGCTCGCCGCCGCTCGGTATCCTTGCCTCGCACGACGGATGACGTCTGGACGCTCCCGTCGCGCCCCGGAAACCCCACCCGATGTCCGTTCCCGACGTCTCCCTCGTGGTGCCCGCCCGTGACGAGGCCGGCAACGTCGGACCGCTCGTCGCCGAGATCCGCTCCGTCCTCGACGCCGCCGGGTTGACGTGGGAGGCGTTCCTCATCGACGACGGCTCGGCCGACGACACCTGGGACGAGATCTCGGCCGCGGCCGCGGCCGACCCGCGCGTGCAGGGCATCCGCCACGGGGCGGCGCTGGGCAAGTCGGCCGCGCTCGCCCGCGGCTTCGCTGCCTGTCGGGCCCCGTTCGTCGTCATGCTCGACGGCGACGGTCAGGACGATCCCGCCGAGATTCCCCGGCTCCTCGAGCGACTGCGGGGCGACCGGAGGGTGGGCCTCGTCAACGGCTGGAAGCACCCCCGGCTCGACCCGTGGCACAAGACCATGCCCTCGGCGGTCTTCAACTTCCTGCTCGGCGCCGTGAGCGGGCTCCCCCTCCACGACCACAACTGCGGCCTCAAGGCCTTCAGGAGCGACGTCGCGAAGGCGCTCCTGCTCGAGCGCGACATGCACCGCTTCATCCCCGTGCTCGTCTGGCGGGCGGGACACCGCGTCGAGGAACTGCCGGTGCACCACCGGCCCCGCACGCGCGGCCGGTCGAAGTATGGCGTGGCGCGATTCTTCAGCGGACTCGCCGGACTCGCGCGGGTGGGCCTTGTCATGCCGGCGGGCACGCCGCCGCGCCCGCGGCGCACCGAGTCGCGCGGCCGCGTCCGGCGGAGCACCTATGCGATCCTCGCCACGGTGGCGCTCGGCGCCGTGCTCGGCCGCATCGGCGCGGTGGCGAGCGTCGATCGTCTCGCGCTCGAATCCCGGCTCGTGAGTGACGCGGTCACGAAGGCGACGGCGGCCGGGGAGGAGGTGGACGCCGCCGCGATCCGCCGCCGCATCGAGACGGAGAAGCGGCTCGTACGACCGTTCCTCTCGGCGAACGACCGCAGCCGCTGGCTCACGATCCGCAGCCTCGTCGAGCGCGGCACGTTCGCGATCGACGAGCTCGTGGTCGAGCCCGGCTGGGACACGATCGATGCCGTGGCCCACCCGGACGCGACGGGCCGCCTGCGGCTCTACTCGAGCAAGCCGCCGCTCCTGTCCGTCCTCTGCGCCGCGCCCTACTGGGTCGTGCACCGGGTCACGGGCTGGACGCTCGGCGACCATCCCTTCGAGCTGGGCCGCATGCTCATGGTGCTCTTCGGCCTCGTGCCGCTGGGCATCACGATCCTCTGCGCGTGTCGGCTGGTCGAGACCGTCGGCGCGACCGACTGGGCACGCATCTGGGCGGCGGCGCTCGTCGCCTGCGGCACGCTCCTC
>DNLZ01000510.1:0-217 GCA_003488325.1 Planctomycetaceae bacterium | reverse complement strand
CGTCGCCTGCGGCACGCTCCTCACCACGTTCGCCGTCGTGCTCACGAACCACCTGCCCGCAGCCGCGTGCGTGGCGGCGTCGGCATGGTTGCTCCTGCGGATCCGCTGCGACGGGCTGCGGTCTCGTGCCGCCTTCGCGGGCCTCGGCCTCACGGCCGCGCTCGGCGCGGCGTTCGAACTGCCGGCCCTCGCCTGGCTCGCTGCCTCGCTCGCCATC
>DNLZ01000324.1 GCA_003488325.1 Planctomycetaceae bacterium | reverse complement strand
GTCTGCGTGCTCTCGGTGGGCCGGGCCCTGAAGCCCGGCACCTCAACGGGCGATGCGGCGGAGCTCGTTTCGATCTGGCGAGAGTCGGCCGGAGAGGTGCCTGTCGAGAGCGACTCGCCGACGGACGACGACGACGTGCAGGCCGTGACCGACGACGTGCCGGACTGGCTCATGGCGGCAGTCGCCCTCGACGTCCCCGAGACCGACGACGAGATCCTGGAGAACTAGTCCATGCGTCCATCGCGGTCGCCGACCATCGTGCTTCCGGGCATCGCGGTCCTGGGCATCGTCATCCTGCTCGGCTCGATCGTCGCCGTGGTGGCCGACGAGCCTGCGAAGCCCGAGGCTGCGTCGCGCGAGAAGGTCGCCCGCCGGTTCGCCGCGGAGCACCATCCCGAGCTCGCGAGGCTGCTCGGGGAACTCGCAAAGCAGGACCGCAAGCAGTACGACGCGGCGATCACGGACATCCACCGGGCCATCGACCGGATGGAGAAGTATCGCGAGAAGCATCCCGAAAAATACGAGATCACGCTCGAGGACTGGAAGCTCTCGTCGCGCATCCGGCTCGCCGTCGCCCGCATGTCGCTCACGAAGGACCCGGAGCTCGAGGCCCAGTTGCGGGAACTCGTCGAGGGACGGCAGCGGCTCCGCCTCAAGCCGCTGCGGACGGAGGCCGAGCGGATCGAGTCGCGGCTTGAAAAAATCCGCACCACGATCGCGGAGCACGACGCGAACCCCGAGGCCGCCGTCGAGAAGGAGCTCGCGTCGCTGCTCCGCTCGGTCCGCAGTGCCGAGGATCGCGGCCGCGGCAAGTCCGCCAAACCCGCACCCGAAAAGCCCGCGAACGAGACCCCCGCAGCACCAGCACCCGCACCGGAAGCGTGACCGGGTGCGTGCCGCCCTGGACGACGTCGAATCTTCGGTTCCGTTGAGGAGATCATCATGACCACGCGAAGCATCGTGCCGAACGTTCTGGCCATCACGGCTTGCCTGGCACTCGGTGTCGGCTCGATGACGCCCGTGGCAGGCGCGAGCGAGGCGGCGCCCGTGCGCCCGCGGATCGACACGCGCTACGCTGCCGACGGCGTCACGGAAGCGCCCGACTTCAGGCAGCACGTGCTGCCGCTCATCGGCCAACTCGGCTGCAACGGACGCGCCTGCCATGGCTCGTTCCAGGGGCAGGGCGGGTTTCGGCTCTCGCTCTTCGGCTACGACTTCAAGGCCGACCATGACAACCTGCTCGCGGGGGACGAGCCGCGGACGAACATCGAGAAGCCGGTCGACAGTCTCATCCTGCTCAAGCCGCTCGAGGAGGTGCCGCACGAGGGCGGTCAGCGGCTCGAGAAGGGGACGTGGCAGTACCGCGTGCTGCTCGGGTGGATCGAGGCGGGCGCGAAGGACCCGGGAGACGCAGCCGCCCGGTTCGTGCGACTCGAGCTGGAGCCCAGGGAACTCGTGGCCCGGGCCAAGGGCGACACCTGGCAGCTGCGTGCCGTGGCCGTGTGGTCGGACGGCATGCGGGAGGACGTCACGCCGCTGTGCCGCTTCCAGAGCAACGACGACCAGGTGGCGACGATCGATGCCGCGGGCCTCGTGACGGCCGCCGGACCCGGTGACACCCACGTCGTGGCGTTCTACGACAACGGCGTCGTGCCCGTCCCCGTGGTGTTCCCGGTGTCCGACCGCGTTGGGCCCGCGTATCCCGACGTGCCGACCCCGACGCGGATCGACGAACTGGTGGTGGACAAGCTGCGGAAGCTCGGTGAGGTGCCCTCCGAGCCATGCACCGACACCGAGTTTCTCCGACGCGTGTCGCTCGACATCACCGGCACGCTGCCGACCGCGGCCGAGGCGACCGCCTTCACGGCCGACACGAATCCGGACAAGCGGGCTCGCAAGATCGACGAGCTGCTCGAGAGGCCGGGCTACGCGGCCTGGTGGGCGACGAAGTTCTGCGACTGGACGGGCAACAACTCCCGCTTCAACCAGAACAAGGGACCCGATCGACAGAACGTCGTCTCGCAGCTCTGGTACGAATGGATGAAGGCGCGGATCGAGGAAAACCTGCCGTACGACCAGCTCGTGGAGCGGATCGTGCTGGCGAAGAGCAGGCTCGA
This sequence comes from Planctomycetaceae bacterium, assembly GCA_003488325.1. Lineage (GTDB taxonomy): Bacteria > Planctomycetota > Planctomycetia > Pirellulales > UBA1268 > QWPN01. Next base: position 4,570 of record DNLZ01000324.1, on the reverse strand, counting down.
CGGGGAGTCGTTCGAGGACTACTGCAGTCGGATGAGCGCGTTTCTCAGGAAGGACGACAAGGCGTCGTTCGCCGAGAGCCCGACGCTGCCCTACTTCTGGAGCCGCTCCAACTTCCGGACGAACGAGGAGCGGGCCCTGGGCTTCGCCTACTCGTTCCTGGGAGTGCGCATCCAGTGTGCCCAGTGCCACAAGCATCCCTTCGACCAGTGGACGAAGGACGACTTCGACCGCTTCGAGAACTTCTTCGCGCGGGTGAAGTTCGGCCCGGGTCCGGACACGAAAAAGCCGACCGAAGCGATGCTGACCGCGCTCGACGTGTCGAAGAGCCTCAAGGGCAACAAGCTCGAGCAGGAGCTCGCGAAGCTCGCCGGCGAGGGGAAGGTGGTCCCGTTCTCCGAGACCTACGTCACTCCGCCGCCGAAGCCGGTCGACGCCAAGGCGATCGCCCGCCTCGAGAAGCAGAAGGGGCAGGAGAAGGAGAAACAACGGTCGAAGCTCCTGGCCGGACGCACGGCCACGGTGCTCGGGGGTGAGGAGTCGCGCATCGACGAGCTCGAGGATCCGCGCGAGGTGCTGATGGACTGGATGCGGGACGACGGCAATCCCTATTTCGCCCGGGCGATCGTCAATCGCGTGTGGGCCTCCTACTTCAACGTGGGCATCGTGGAGCCGCCTGACGATCTCAGTCTCGCGAACCCGCCCAGCAACGAGCCGCTGCTCGATCACCTGGCGACAGGGTTCCGCGCGCACGGCTTCGATCTCAAGTGGCTCCATCGCGAGATCGTCTCGAGCCGGACGTACCAGACCAGCTGGCGACCCAACGAGACGAACCGGCTCGACGAGCGGAACTTCGCCCGGGCCGTCGGCCGCCGGATTCCCGCCGAGGTGGTCTACGACGCGATCAAGATTGCGACGGCGAGCGACGCGGAGGCCGCCAAGCTCCAGTCGAGCCTCAAGGGACGCGCGATCGCCGACCCGATCGTGACGCCGCGGGGCAACGCCTATGCGCTGACGGTATTCGGTCGCTCGATCCGGGAGAGCAACTGCGACTGCGACCGGTCGATGGAGCCCGGGCTGCTGCAGTCAGTCTTCCTGCAGAACGACTTCGAGGCGCTGTCGCTCATCGACCGGCAGGGCGGCTGGCTCGATGGGGCCGTGCCTCAGGCGAAGGCCAAGGCGGCCGAGCGAGACGCGTCCGTGGCGGAGGTGCGGAACCTGCAGGCGAAAATCGCCGCCATGGAGGAGGAACTCGCGGCGGCCCGCGAGGAGGGGGAGAAGAGCGAGGTCAAGAAGATCGAGCAGCGGCTGGCATCACTCCGCAAGCGGCTCGCGGCCGCGGGAGACGAGGTGCCGGGCAAGCCGCGGCGGCCCGCCGCGACGCCCGAGCAGGATGCGGCCCGATTCGATGAACTGGTGAAGGAGGCCTATCTCCGGACACTCACGCGTCCGCCCACGCCCGAGGAAGCGGGCCGGGCCGCGTCGTATCTCGCCGAGGTTCGCGATCTCCGCACCGCCACACGCGACCTGCTCTGGGCCCTGCTCAACACCAAGGAGTTCGTCGTCAACCACTGACCTGCCGGGGTCCGACCGTCGTCCGGGCTCACCCGGGCGGGAGCGGCGGACCACTCACGCTCGTTCGACACACATCCCCCGTCCGAATCCGCCGAGACAACATCGTCCCCCACACGCGAAAGGAATGATGCACCCATGGCCATCCACACCACCTGCGACGGCGTCCGTCGCCGCGATTTTCTCCGCGTGGGCGCGCTCGGCACGTCGAGCGTCACGCTCGCCAACTGGCTGCGCTGGACGGAGGCCGCCGAGCCACGGGGCGGAACGGCCAGGGCGAAGTCCAAGGCCGCCATCTTCGTGAACCTCGCCGGAGGGCCTTCGCATCTCGACACGTTCGATCCGAAGCCCGAAGCACCGGACGACTATCGGGGGGAATTCGCCACGATTCCCACGAGCGTCCCGGGCATCCATGTCTCCGAGCACCTCCCGAAGCTCGCCGCCTGCATGGATCGCTTCGCGATCCTCCGTGGCATCACGCACTCGCTTGCGGCCCATGAGCTCGGATCGCAGTACGTGAACACGGGCAATCGTCCGATCCCGTCCCTCGAGTTTCCGAGCTACGGTGCCGTGGTCAGCAAGGAGCTCGGCGGCCCGGAGGAGCTGCCGCTGAACGTCGCCATTCCGCGCAGCGCCCAGGGCGCGGGCTACCTCGGCGTCCGCTACTCCGCACTCTCCACCGGCTCGACGCCGCAGGCCGGACAGCCCTATGCCGTGCGCGGCATCTCTCTGGGGAGCGGCCTCACCGTGACCGACGTTCGGCGCCGGCAGCGGCTGCTCGAGGACCTGGACCGCACGTTCCACGATCTGGAGAAGGACAGCCAGCTCATGGACGGCCTCGACCGGTTCAGCGAGCAGGCGCACACGATCATCACCTCACCGCGGGCCCGGGAGGCTTTCAACACGGCGCTCGAGTCGCCCACGTTCACCGAGCCGTTCGGCGAGAGCACGTTCGGCCAGAGCTGCCTGCTGGCCGTGCGGCTCGTGGAGTCGGGCGTGCCGTTCGTGTCGATCCAGTCGGGTGGCTGGGACACGCACAACGACAACTGGACGAACCTGAAGACGAAGCTCCTGCCGCCGTTCGATACCGGGTTGGCGGCGCTCCTCGTCGGCCTGGAGCAGAAGGGACTCCTCGACTCCACCACCGTGTACGTCACCGGTGAATTCGGTCGGACACCGAAGATCAACAAGGAGCGGAACGGCCGGGATCACTACGCCCGCGCCATGTTCATGCTCATGGCCGGCGGCGGCGTGAGGGGCGGACAGGTGATCGGTGAGACCGACGAGAAGGGGCAGGCACCGGTCGGCCCGGCGCGGTCTCCCGACGACGTGGCCGCGTCCTTCTACCGCACGCTCGGCATCGATCCCAAGAAGGAATACCAGACCAGCACCGGTCGGCCGGTGATGATCGTGCGAGACGGCACGGTCATCCCGGAACTCTTCGGCTGAGGCCCGCTCAGCCCACCCGATTGGGAGACACGACGATCACGGCCCTCCGACCGTCGCTGTGCCACGGATCTCCCGTCAGGTTCCGCCGCGGAGCCTGGCGGGAGCATGCCCCCACGCCCCCGACGTAGCCCGTGGCGGCGAGGCGGCCGGCGAGCGTGAGATCCTCGACACAGTAGTCTCGGGACTCGTCGACGTCCGGGTCGATGCGGTGGGTCGTGAGGTTCCACGCCTTCGTCGTGAACCGCACGCCGATGTCGCGGCTCACCTGGCCGACCCACACGGGCCGGCCGGCGAACACGAGCGTCGAGAGCCAGAGTCGCAGGTGGATGCGCTCGTTGATCGAGTGACGCGTGCGTTGCAGCGCGATGTCCTGGGCCCGCCCGAAGAGGTGCAGCGCGCTCACCGGCGAGTAGCGGTAACTCGACCCCAGCAGAAAGGCCTTCACGGTCTTCCAGCACGTGGCCAGCGTGATCGTTTCGCTCTCGTCCCAGCGGGCGGCGAACGCGCCGAGGATGGCGGGAAACTCGCCGATGACGACCAGATTGACGGGATCGCCCTCGCGGGTCTCCCGTGCATTGGTCGTGGTGGCGGGCATCCGCTCGAGCCGCTCGACGAGGTCGGGAAGGCCGACGACCTCGACCGTCGAGGCGGGCACGATTTCGTCGAAGTCCCTCCGCAGGTAGTCGGCCGCGATGCCCGGCACCGACATGGTGAAGGTCAGGTCCACGACGGGCCGTGGCGCGGCGGCGTGGGCCAGGATGTCGGCGGTGGACGTGGCCCCGGTTCGCTCGACGATCTCGCGGATGTCGCCGGCCGGCACGAGCCGGACGTGGATCACCTTGGTGCCGAGGTCGAGCGTCGTGAAGACGAAGCCCTCCGCCGACCCACCCGGTCCAATCGGTCCGAGCCGAAACCCCCGTTCACGGAAGAGGTCGTCCATTCGTTCGTTCGCGCGTCGGGCGGTCACGAGCTTGAGCGGCACCAGCAGCAGGAACGGGAGAAAGAGCCAGCCGAGCAGGCCGAAGGCGGAGAGGCGTCGCAGGATCGAGAAGTGCACCGACGCCGCGGCCTCGAGCGGGGTGAAGTAGCGCGGGTCGATGCCCACGAGCTGCAGGCGCAGCGGTTCCGGTGAACGGTTTTCCACGCGCAGGAACACCGGCTGGATTCCGCGGCGGGCGAGATCGACGCCGAACAGGTCACGGCTCTCATGTCCGCCGAGCACCGCGACGGTGACGGCCGCCTGGGGAGCCTCCTGGGTCTGCGCCCGCTCCATGAAGCGAGTCACGGATGGATCGGGTGTGTAGGGCGTGATGACGAGATGCCATGCACGTCGGAAAAGCGCCGTGATCATCGTCGGCAACGTACCGCAACGATGTGCGAGGCACCATCAGGCATCCGACTCGCGGCGAGGAGAGGACGGCGCCAGCCCGGGGCTGGTCATGCCCTCTCGGCGGACGTTCGCCTCGGCCCTCCAGGCCGCGGCTCGCTGCACGTCCGCAGCGCTTCGGCATCCATGCCTTCGCTTGCTTCCCTCGAGCGCATCCGAGATAC
>DNLZ01000325.1:4382-4987 GCA_003488325.1 Planctomycetaceae bacterium | reverse complement strand
GACCGCCGACGCGGACAGGCGACGATCCCGACGCACCACCGACATGCCTGTGGCTCCATGACCGCTGGCATCGCGTGGCGCATGCCTACGGCCCCGAACGCATCGAGACGGCCTGGTGGCGCGGACCGACCGTGCGCCGCGACTACTACGTGGTCGAGACGGAGTCGGGCGAGCGGTTCTGGCTGTTTCACTGCCGCCGGGACGGCCGCTGGTTTCTGCATGGGATTTTTGCGTGATGACCAGCCACCGCTATGCCGAGCTGCACGCCACGAGCAACTTCTCGTTCCTGCAGGGCGCGTCCCATCCCGAGGAACTCGTCGAGCGGGCCTGCGCGCTCGGCTACGAGGGGCTGGCGATCACCGATCATGCCACGCTCGCCGGCATCGTGCGGGCCCACGGAGCGGCACGTCAGGCACGGCTCGTGCGGCCCGATTTCCGGCTCATCATCGGTGCCCATCTCGAGCCGGTGGATGCGGCGCCTCTGGTCGTGTGGGTCGCCGACCACGCGGGGTATGCCAATCTCTGCCGCCTGCTCACGCATGCCGCGGCCCAGGCCGGGCCACGGGAGCGGGATGACGTGCGGCCGATGGCTCGCGCCGATGCGC
>DNLZ01000325.1:0-4070 GCA_003488325.1 Planctomycetaceae bacterium | reverse complement strand
GCCGATGCGCGTGCCGACACACCTGTCGATGTCCAGGCGGAGCCTCGCCTCCGACTCTCGCTCGACGACATCGGCAGGCACGCGTCCGGTCTGCTGGCGGGCGTGCCGCTGGCCGGAGTGTCGGACCGACGACCGACGAGGGGAAGCGACGCGGCCGTGCGGGACGATGGTCCGGCGCATCCAGACCGGCAACGGGCGCTCGTCCGGCATCTCGCCCGCTGGAAGACCGTGTTCGGCGATCGGCTCTGGGCGCTGGCCGAGGTGGCGCTCGAGGGTGACGACGCCGACCGGCTGGCGTGCTTCGACCGGGTGGCGCGTCTGGCGGACGTGCCGATCGTGGCGGCTGGCGACGTCCGCTACCACGAACGCAGCCGCATGCCCCTCTTCGACACGCTCGAGGCCGTGCGGCGCGGCGGCACGGTGGACGGCATCCGCGGTGCGCTCCTCACCAACGGCGAGCGGCACCTCCACGAGCGCCGGCGGATCGCCGAGCGGTTCGCGTCCCTGCCGGGGGCGCTCGAGCGGTCGGTCGAGATCGCCGGGCGCTGTCGGTTCTCGCTCGACGAACTGACCTACGCGTATCCCGATGCGATCGTGCCGCCGGGCCGCGGTGCGGCCGAGCACCTGGCCGATCTCGCCTGGAGGGGGGCGCGGAAGCGGTATCCCGACGGCATCCCCGACCGTGTGGGCGACCTCATCCGCCACGAACTCGCCCTCGTCGCCGAACTGAGCTACGAGGCCTACTTCCTCACCGTGTTCGACATCGTGCGCTTCGCCCGGCGTCGCGGCATCCTCTGCCAGGGCCGTGGCTCGGCGGCCAACTCGGCCATCTGCTACTGCCTCGGCATCACGTCGGTCGATCCGGCACGGATGAGCGTGCTCTTCGAACGGTTCGTGAGCCGTGAGCGGCGCGAGGCGCCCGACATCGACATCGACTTCGAACATCAGCGGCGCGAGGAGGTCATCCAGTACGTCTACGAGACCTACGGCCGCGACCGGGCGGCCCTGACGGCCGAGGTGATCTGCTATCGCCTGCGCTCCGCCGTGCGCGACGTGGCCAAGGCGCTCGGCCTCTCGCTCGACCGCGTGGAGCGGATCGCCGAGGTGCTCGACGTCGGCGATGGTGTGGAGGACCTGCCGACGAGGCTGGCCGAGGCGGGGCTCGACCCCGCGAGCGACACGTGCACGAGGCTCGTGACGCTCGTCGGCCAGCTCGTCGGCTTCCCGCGCCACCTCGGCCAGCACGTCGGCGGCATGGTGATGACACGGGGCTCGCTCGTCGACCTCGTGCCGATCCAGCCCGCCACGATGCCCGGACGCACGATCGTGCAGTGGGACAAGAACGATCTCGACGAGCTCGGCATCCTCAAGGTCGACTGCCTCGCCCTCGGCATGCTCACCTGCATCCACCGGGCGTTCGACCTCGTGGCGGAGACGGGCGGGCCACAGCTCACGCTCGCCACCGTGCCGGCCGAGGACCCGGCCGTCTACGAGATGATCTCGCGGGCCGACACGGTGGGCGTGTTCCAGATCGAGAGCCGCGCCCAGATGAGCATGCTGCCGCGACTGAAGCCGCGCTGCTTCTACGACCTCGTCATCGAGGTGGCCATCGTGCGTCCCGGGCCGATCCAGGGCGACATGGTGCATCCCTACCTGCGGCGGCGGGCCGGCGAGGAGCCGGTGACATACCCCAACGACGCCATCCGCGAGGTGCTCGAGAAGACGCTCGGCGTGCCGCTCTTCCAGGAGCAGGCGATGCGGCTGGCGGTGGTGGCGGCCGGCTTCACGCCGGGCGAGGCCGATCAATTGCGGCGGGCGATGGGAGCCTGGCGGCGACCGGGCGTGATCGACGAGTTTCACCGGAAGCTCGTCGACGGCATGCTCGCCCGCGGGCTGGCGCGCGAGTTCGCCGAGCAGGTCTTCGCGCAGATCCGCGGCTTCGGCGAGTACGGCTTTCCCGAATCGCATGCGGCGAGCTTCGCGCTGCTGGTCTACGTCTCGGCATGGCTCAAATGCCACCATCCGGCCGCCTTCACGGCCGCCCTGCTCGGCAGCCAGCCGATGGGGTTCTACGCGCCGGCCCAGCTCGTGCGCGACGCCCGGGCGCATGGCGTGAAGGTGCTGCCGGTCGACGTCAATGCCAGCCGGTGGCATGCGACGCTCGAGCACGTGGCTGCGAGTCGAAAGACGGGCAGCGCTCGCCGGAGTGAGGCGGGCCCCGTTGGCGGACTCCCTGGGAGTGCGGCGGGGGCATCGGGGCCCCATCACGCCCTTCCGGGGCCCGCGATCCGACTGGGGCTGGAGCAGGTGCACGGCCTCGGCGAGGCCGCCGGCCTGCGGATCGAGGCGGCCCGTCGGGACGGTCCCTTTCGGCGGCCGTGGGACCTCGTTCAGCGTGCCGGACTCGATCGGGACGACCTGCTGCATCTGGCGCGTGCCGGGGCGCTGGGGTCGCTCGGCCTCGATCGACGGCGGGCGGTGTGGGAAGCGCTCGGCTGTCGTGAACGGCCGGGCAGTCGCCCGCTGTTCGATCCGCTCGACGACGGCGGCACGGCCCACCCGGACGACCCGCATGACACGGCCCACGACGACGGCGCGGACGCGTCCTTCCTGCCGGGCATGACGCCGGAGGAGGATGTGCTCGCCGACTATCGGGCCAACGGCCTGTCGCTCACGGCGCATCCCGTCCAGTTCGAACGTGCACGACTCGCCGCCTGTGGCGTGGTGACCGCCGCCACGGCGATCGCAGCCGCCGAGGGACGGCGCGTGCAGGTGGCCGGCATCGTGCTCACGCGACAGCGCCCCGCCACGGCGAAGGGAATGATCTTTCTCACGATCGAGGATGAGACGGGCTCCGCCAACGTCGTCGTGCGACCCGACGTCTGGGCGAACGCCGCACCGGCCGCTCGCCGGGCGGCCGTGCTCGTCGTTCACGGCCGGATCCAGCGGCGCGGCGCCGTCGTGCACCTGCTGGCGACCCGCCTCGAGGCGGCATCCGCTGCTCGACACGAGGCCGACGCGCTCGAGGCCTCCGCACCCCGTCCCGGCCTCGCCTCGTTGCCGCGGATGTCACGCGACTTCCACTGAGCCGCACGTCGATCCCGCCCGGAGCGCGTGCGCGGCGATATCCTGTCGTCCGTACGCCCCATCCCCGGCACGACGATCCCATGCCATCCCTCCGCGGCCTCGACATCCTCGCCGCCCCGGCCGAGTTCACCCTCGGCGAGCCGTCGCTCGTCGTGCTCCACGGCGGCGACGGCTTCCTCGTGCTCGAAATCCTCGCGCTCGTGCGGAGCAGGCTCTGCCCCGACGAGGCCGACCGTGCCTGGGCCTGGCGCGAGTTCTCCGCCGGCGAGGACTTCGATCCCCGCGACGTCTTCGACGAGGCGGCGACCGTGCCGATGTTCGCGACCGCCACCCGTGCCGCCGTGGTGCGCCAGGCCGATGCCTTCGTCACGGCCAATCGCGCCCGCCTCGAGCCGATCGCCGACGCCCCGCGACGGGGCGGCCGCGGCCTCGTCATTCTCGACGTGAAGACCTTTCCTGCGACGACGCGGCTCGCGAAGGCGGTGGCCCGCCACGGCCTCCTCATCGAGACCGCGCTGCCATCGGCCTTCGACCTCGCCGCATGGGTGCGCGGCTGGGCGCGGTCGCGTCACGACCTCACGCTCGCGGCCGCCACGGCCGAGCGGCTCGTCGAGCGACTCGGCGTCCACCTGGGACAGATCGATCAGGCGCTCGCCAGGCTGGCGGCGGCGACGCCGGCCGAGCAGCGTCGCATGCCGCTCCAGCCCGACGCGGTGGACGCCTGCGCGGGAACACCGCTCGAGCGGACAGCCTGGGGCATGATCGACGCGGCGGGAACCGGCGACGCGCCGGCGGCGATCTCGCAGCTCGCCGAACTGCTCGCGGCGGGCGAAAACCCCATCGGCATCTCCGCCCAGGCGGCGGCCGTGCTCCGCCGGCTCGCCACCGCGGCGCGTCTCATGGCCCTGCCCCCCGCTGCCGGCCGTCCCGCCTCCGTGGATCAGGCCCTTCGGGAGGCGGGCGTGGCGGCCTGGCCGAAGGCG
>DNLZ01000486.1:9065-9192 GCA_003488325.1 Planctomycetaceae bacterium | reverse complement strand
CGAACTTCGAGCCGGTCTGCTTCATCCAGGCCAACGAGGGCATGCAGGACAACTTCCCGCTCACGAAGGTCTCGGGCTCGCCCGACACCTGGGTGGTCGACCTGCCGGCCGTCGGCAATCCGATCCA
>DNLZ01000486.1:7984-8714 GCA_003488325.1 Planctomycetaceae bacterium | reverse complement strand
GCATGATGAACAACCTCCGCGCGAATAACGTCGCGGTGTTCGACACGTCCAACGCGGATCCGCGGAAGTGGAAGCGGGTGACCTTCGTCAAGGATCCGGAATGGCAGGGCGAGTTTCCGTCGCCCTTTCACCTCAACTACTCGATCGACGGCACGAAGTGCTTCTTCACGATCCTGCGTCCCAAGCCGATGAAGTCGGACGTGGTCGTGGTCGACACGAAGACCTGGAAGATCATCAAGAAGTTTCGCAACGTCGGCGTCGACGCCCAGACCACCTGCACCACCTACGACGGCAGGTATGCGATCGTGATCTTCTCCGGGTTCCAGCGGATGGAGGCGGGGGCGTTCGTGTTCCGGCAGGACACGCTCGAGCAGGTCGGCTACATGCCCAACTTCGGCGGGCATCACGACTGCGTGATCGTGCCGTCGAAGGTGGACGAGCTGAAATACAGCCGCAGCTGCACCGTATGACGTCTGGCGGAAGGTCGTCATCGCTTCCGGTGCTCGCTCGGATGGCGGTGATCGACGTCACCCGCCGCCCGTGGCGGCTCGGCTTCCTCGCGGCCGGCATCGCGCTGGCGGGGGCGGCGGCGTTCGGCGCGCTCGTGTTTCATGCGGCGATCGGCCGGTCCCTCGACCGCAGCCTCGCCCGGCTGGGTGCGGATGCCGCCATCCTGCCGGCCGGCGTCACGGCCAACCTCACGCCCGTGCTCCTCTCGGTCGAGCCTTCG
>DNLZ01000486.1:1110-7618 GCA_003488325.1 Planctomycetaceae bacterium | reverse complement strand
TCGCCGGTGGTGGCGGCCGTCGCCCGCCAGCGCACGCTCAAACTCGCCGACGCGAGTGGCCACCTGCCGATCGACGTCGTCGTGTTCGATGCGGCGACCGATCTCACCGTGCTGCCCTGGGTGGAGGAACGGCTCGAGCGGCCGTTTCTGGAGGGGGACGTGCTCGTCGGCGGGCGGCGGCCGGAGGCGGTGGGCGAGCGGATCGTCGTGCAAGGCGTGGAACTCGTCGTGCATGGCCGGCTCGGGCTCACCGGCGCCGGGCCGTTCGAGCGGTCGTGGTTTCTCACGGCCGAAACCGCCCAACGGCTCGCCGCCGCGAATGTCGTCACGCCCGATGGTGAACGCTTTCCGGAGGAGCCGCTCGAGTGGCCGAGCGGTGCCATGCTGCGGCTCGTGGCGGGACGGGGCCCCGAGAAGCTGCGATTCGCTGCGGCGGCGGTGCCGGAGGTGCAGCTCGTCGCCGGAAGCGGCAGCCAGATCGCCGTCCGGCAGGCCGTCACGACGCTCGCCGACACGTCGTTCGTCATGCTGCTCGTGGCCCTCGCAGCCCCGGTGGTGCTGGTGGGCGTGGCGTACACCGGCATGCTCGCCGAGCGGCGTCGGGAACTCGGCACGATGCTGGCGCTCGGGGTGCCCCGCGCCGGCATCATGGCCACGGTGGCGCTCGAGGCGGCAATCGCGGCGGTCGCGGGCTCGCTTGCGGGAGTCGTGCTGGCCGCCGCGGCGATCGCCGGATTCATGCGGACGGTCGGGTTTGCGCTCGAGCAGCGGGCGATTGCGCTGGCGATGCCGGGGTTTGGCGAGCTGTGTCTGTATGCGGTGGCGAGCGGCGTGCTCGTCGCCGCGACGGCGATCGTGGGCGCCGCGACCGCCGCCTGGCTGGCGGCGGGACGGCAGCCCTGGGCGGTCCTGCGGGGCGACATCGCATGACCTCTTCGCCGATCATCGAGGCGCGGCATGCCTGCCTCACCTATCACACCCGCCGCGGACCGATCGCGGCGGTCGACGACGCGTGTCTCGCGATCGCGCCAGGGGAGTGCGTGGCGATCCTGGGGCGATCGGGGTCGGGCAAGTCGACGCTCCTGGCCCTGCTCGGAGGGCTCTGTGCACCGACGGCAGGCGAGGTGTGCTTCGCCGGCCGCCCGTGGCGATCACGCACGCGGCGCGAGACGAGCAGCGTGCGGGCGAGCAGGATCGGGCTCCTCTTGCAGGATGGCGCCCTCCTGCCGGGACTGCGGGCGCTCGACAACGTGCTCCTTCCCGCCGCGCTCGCCGGGAAGCCGCGCAGCGCGCTGACGACGCGGGCCGAGGAGCTGCTCGAGCTCGTCGGCCTTGCCGATCGATGGGACGCCTATCCAGCGGAATTGTCGGGCGGGCAGCAGCGCCGCGTGGCCCTCGCCAGGGCCTTGGCCGCGGAGCCTGCGGCGATCCTCGCCGACGAGCCGACCGGCGACCTCGACGCTCTGGCGGGGGCCGAGATCGCGGCCATTCTCGCGCGTCTGCGCACGGAGCAGTCCACGGCACTCGTGCTCGTGACGCACGATCCGGCCCTGGCGGCGATCGCCGACCGCCGGCTGTGGATGGAGCGCGGTCGATGCACGACGATGACCGACGCCGCGATGCCTTTCATCCCGACTGCGGCAGCTTTTCCGGCGCCGCCGGAGCTGACCGGCGTGGCGGTGTTCGAACCGCCCCCGGCCGACCTTTCGCCGCTCCGGCCGGCGATCAGCGCGGGGAGCCTTGTCCGATCGTGGCTGCCGTTCCTGGGCGGACTCGCGGTCGCGGCGGCGGCCGTCGCTCTGTTCGACGGGCTCATCGCGAAGAAACAGGATGTGGTCGTGCAAACCGCGCGGGCAGAGCGGCGGCTCGCCGAGGAGATGGCGATGCAGGATCTGCGGGCCGACATCGACGACGTGGTCGTCGATGCCGATGGCAAAGCCACCGTGACAGCGTATCTCCAAAACTTCCGCCCGGAGCGTCCGCTGCACGTGCTCGGCCCGGCGCTCGAGGTGGGGATCCAGCGCGAAGGCCGTTGGGATAACGTCTCGATCGAGCTCGAAACGCCGCCCACCGCGATCCGCACGATCGGCAGCGACAAGACGATGGTGCCGCTCACGTTCTCGGTGCCGGAGGGGAGCTACGACGAACTGCTCCGGGGATACCTCCACGTGCGGATCGGCGCGGCGATGGTGGTGAGCGATCGGCCGGACGGCACGGGCGACCTCTTCGAGCGCCTCGACGCCTACTACATCTATCTCCGCGATCCGCTACGCACCGAAGACGAGATCCGCCGCACAAACGGCTGGGGAGACAAGGCGACGGTGCCGCTCTGGATCGCGATGCCGTCGCACTGACCACGTTCTTGCCGTCGTGGTGACCTTGTCGACGGTGTGAGCCGACATCATCCCCCGGTCATGAAGACATCCCGCTTTGGAAAAGACTCGAACGTGGCCGCGGGCTTGCCGAAATTCACCGCCAGCACGTCGGCCGGCTGGCCGGCGATCCACTGCGAAAGGTCGACGGTCTGATAGTCGCCCGCGTTGAACACGATCAGGACTCGCGCGGGCTCCGCGCCGATGTTTTCGAGGGAATGGCCGTAGCCCTGCGGAATGTAGCCGACGTCACCCGTTCCGAGGGTCGCCTCGCGATACCGGCCGCGGGAGCCGAAGAGCGTCGCCCGAATCGTGCCGGCGAGCAGATACTGCCACTCGTCGGCGTTGGGATGCCAATGCAGCTCACGGAGCGCGCCCGGCTCCAGCTCGAGAATCACGCCGGTCATCGTCGTCGAGATCGGAAAGTCCTGCGCCTCGACCCGCCACTCGCGACCTCCCTTGAAGGTCTCGTGCGGCTTTTGCGAGTGCAGCGAATGCTTGTGTGACAAGGGGGGCGGGTTGACCCCGGCCAGCGGCGCCGCCGCCGGCTCCGGCGGCACCGGCCCCGTCGCGAAGTAGACCTCTTTCTTGGGAAAATCCTTGAAGGTCGCCGCCGGAACGCCGAGGTTCTTGGCGAGGAGCGCCGGGGGCACATGGCCGAGCCAGTCGGTGAGACTGAACGTGCCGAATTCCGAGAAGAAGCCGTTGTCGAACACGAGAATGAAGTGGCACGGCTCGTTGCCGAGGCACTGGAGCATGTGGCCGTGGCCCCGCGGGAAGTACCAGATGTCGCCCGGACCGAAGTCGTCGATGCCCGTGCGGCCCTGCGGGTCGACCACCGTCGTGCGCACCCGGCCGCTGACGACGTACGCCCACTCGGCCGCGGTCGCGTGCCAGTGCAGCTCGCGCATCACTCCCGGCTCGAGCCGCATCGACACGCCGGCGATGCCCTTCGAGATCGGCAGCTGCTCGACGGTCGCCTCCTTGCCGTAGCTCCCGGCGAGCACGCGGCCCTGCGATTTTTCGAGGGCGAACGTGAACTCGGGGAGCGCGTCCTGTGCCAGCAGCGGATCGGGCACGTTGTTCATGAACGACGGATCGCCGCCGCTCGCCCGATCCGCGGCCGCGAAGAGCCCGGCGGCGCCCGCGAGCGCAGCCCCGTTGGCGAGGAAGTCGCGACGGTCCGGTGATCCCATGATGCAGCGGCCTTTCAAGAACGGCGGGGCGCCGGGAATACTGTGGTCGATCGTACCGGTCCCGGGCAACAAGACTGGAGTCCCGCTGGATTCCCCATGATTGATCGCCGACGGTTTCTCGCCACCGGAGCGGCTCTCGCGTCCGCCGGGCTTGCTCCCCGCGCGGCGGTGGCCGAGCCCGCGGCCATCCGGCCTGATGATCCGACGGGCTTTCTCGGCCGGCGGTCGCCCGTCTTCACGACTCGGGCCGTTGTGTCGTCGAGTTCACCGCTGGCGACGCGGGTAGGGCTGCGGGTGCTGGAGGACGGGGGCAATGCCTTCGATGCGGCTGTCGCGATGGCCGGGATGATGGCCGTGGCGGAGCCGATGATGAGCGGGCTCGGCGGCGACACGATGATCCTGGCCTGGTCGGCCAAGGAGCGGAAGGTCTACGGACTCAACGGCAGCGGCAGGGCACCATCGGGGGCCGATCTGGCCCGCGTCGCGGACCGGCCTTTGATGCCGGAGCACGGGGCGGTTGCCGTGACGATTCCCGGCGCGGTGGCCGGCTGGTGCCGCCTGCTCGAGCGCTTCGGCAGCCGACCGTTGGCACGACTCTGGGAGCCGGCGATCTCCTTCGCCCGTGACGGCTATCCGGTCGGCGAGTCGATCGCCGGCGTGTGGGCCGCCGCCGCGCCGCTCCTGCCGAAGGTTGCGACGCCGGAGCTCTTGAAGATCCTGCTTCCCGGGGGAAAGCCGCCGGTGCCGGGCCAACTCGTCCGCTTTCCGCAGTTGGCCGACACCATTGAACGAGTGTCGCAAGGAGGCCGTGAGGCGTTCTATACCGGCCCGGTCGCCCAGGCGATCGCCGCCACGCTTACGGCGGGAGGTGTGACGACCACGCCTGCCGAGATCGCGGGGCAGGAGGCCGAGTGGGTGGAGCCGCTCTCGATCCGCTACCGCGGCCGCGACGTGCTCGGCCTGCCGCCCAACTCCCAGAGCGTCGTCGCGCTGATCGCGCTGGGCATCCTCGAAGGCTACGACCTCGCCGACATGAGCGAGTCGGCCCGCCTGCACCATGAGATCGAGGCCTTGCGGCAGGGATTTACCTTCGCGATCGACGAGGTGGGGGAGCCGACCGAATCGATGGCCGGGAAGGTCCGCCGCGCGCTTTCGGCCGCAGGGCTCGCGGAGTTCCGTGGTCGCATCACCGACCGGGCCACGGCGGTGGTGCATCCCCAGGGCGGCAACACGGCCGACACGACCTACGTCTGTGCCGTCGATGCCGACGGCAACGCCGTGTCGCTGATGTCGAGCATCTGCGGCGCGTTTGGATCGGGCCTCCTGGCCGGCGACACGGGCGTCATTCTCAACAACCGCGCGAGCCAGTTCTCCACGCGGCCGGAGCATCCGAATGCCCTGGGGCCGGGCCGGCGCCCGCGACACACGATCCTCCCCGGCATGGTGCTCCGCGCAGGACTGCCGGAGTTCATCCTCGGCTGCATCGGGCTCAACAACCATCCGCAGGGCTTGGTGCAGACGCTCGTCAACGTGCTCGACCTCGGCATGAATCCGCAGCAGGCGGTGGATGCGGCCCGGTTTCGGGTGGTCATGACCACCGATGAGGTCCAGCTCGATGCCGGGATCTCGGAGCAGGGGGCCGCGGAACTCACGGCCCGGGGCCATCGGCTCGGCGACCCGACGGCCTTCAAGGGCGCCGCACAGATGGTGCGGATCCACCGTGGCGAAGCGGGCGTCGGGCCGTGTCTCGAGTCGGGCGTCGACCATCGGCTCGACGGCGTCGCCATCGGCTGGTGAACCATCGCGCACCGGTCACGCCGGCGAGAGCGATCCTGACGCTTCTCCCGATCGCGGGGGCGCTTTTGGAGGGGTCGTTTGTGCCGCGCACGATCGCGAGCTATATGGACTGCGTCCGCACACGGTCCCCCTGCCATCCCTCCACGCGTCCCGTCATTCGCCCATGCATAAGCCCAAGTCTTCGCTGCGCCTGCTCATCCTCCTGTCGCTGCTCTTGCTCTCCCTGCCTCCGCTGGCCCTGACTGCCTTCGTGATGTACCGGTCGGGGGCGCGTTCCCTGAAGGACGAGGCGTTCGCCCGGCTCGAAGTGGTGCGGACGATCACTGCGAAGTCGGTGGAGCACTTCTTCGCCACGCTCCGGAACGAACTCCTGGTGACCGCGGGTGACCGCTCGACGCTCGCGGCGCTGCGTGCCTTCGACACGGCGATCGCATCGACGCGCCCGCAGG
Organism: Planctomycetaceae bacterium; assembly: GCA_003488325.1. GTDB lineage: Bacteria > Planctomycetota > Planctomycetia > Pirellulales > UBA1268 > QWPN01. The sequence continues at coordinate 1,804 of DNLZ01000486.1, read as the reverse complement.
ATGAAGCGGCGGCGGACCGGCGGGCCGTGGCCACGGAGTACGCCCGGGGCCTGGCGACCGAACTCCACAAGCGGGGCCGGAGTCCGTCCATCGTCCAACCCTTGCTCGACTCGCTGGACGACGTCGCCATCCGGCTCCAGGCGCTCTACATCGCCGGCAATGAGAATCCGACCGGATCGAAGCACCTGCTCGACTCGGCAGGTGACGACTCCACGTACACCGCCGTTCATGCGGACGTGCACCCCGCATTCCGCAGGCTCCTCGAGCGCTACGGCGTGTATGACGTGTTTCTCGTCGATGCGGCGAGCCGGCGCGTCGTCTACACCGTCTTCAAGGAGGTCGATTTCGGTGCGTCCCTCGCCAGTGGCCCGCTGGCGTCGTCCGGACTTGCCAGGGTGATCGACGCGGCGCTCGCGGAGGGCCGGCCCGACACGGTCACGTTCAGCGACTTCGAGCCCTACGCGCCCTCGTACGAGGCACCCGCGAGCTTCATCGCGGCACCGATCCTCGACGGTGAGGCCGTCATCGGTGCGATCGCCTTCCAGATTCCGATCGACACGGTGAGCGATCTCATCTCGGAGACCACGGGCATGGGCGAGACGGGCGAGACGTACGCCGTCGGCCCCGACCGGCTCTTTCGCTCCAACTCCCGTTTCGCGGCCGACCTGGGGGTGCCATCGACGATCCTCGCCCC
>DNLZ01000486.1:0-834 GCA_003488325.1 Planctomycetaceae bacterium | reverse complement strand
CCGTTTCGCGGCCGACCTGGGGGTGTCATCGACGATCCTCGCCCCGAATCTGAAGGTCGAGACGCCGGCATCGCGAGCCGCCATCGACCAGGATGCGGCGGGAACGGCGCTCGGCCTCGACTATCGGGGCGAGCGCGTCCTTTCGTCGTGGCAGCCGTTGACCGTCTTCCCGGGCACCGTCGGGGGGCGGGAGCCGGTGCGGTGGGCGCTCATTTCGGAAATCGACGAGTCGGAGGTGCTCGCCCCCGCGCACGCGCTCCGCAACTGGGCGCTCGGCCTCTTCGTGGCGACGGCGGCCGGTGTCGTCCTCGCCGCGTGGCTCATCTCACGGCAGTTGTCGCGGCGGCAGATCGACCTCGAGAGCAAGGTGCGCTCACTCGGCACCGTGTTCAACGCGGCTGCCTCCGGCGACCTGACCCGCGCCATTCCGTTTTCGGGTGACGATGACATGGGGCGCCTCGGCGGCCACGCCGAACGGATGCTCGTCGATCTCCGCAGCCTGATCGCACAGATCTCCGAGGCCGCCTCCCAACAGAACGAGGGCGCCCGGATGATCGCCGAGAGCGCCGAGGGCCTGAGCGAGTCCGCGCAGTCCCAGGCCGCCAGCGTCGAGGAGATGACCGCCGCCGTCGAGCAGGTGATCGGCTCGATCGAGCAGGTGTTCCGCAACTGCGTCGATGCCAATGAACAGGCGGAGAAGACGCTCGCGATGGCCCGGGATGGAGGCGTGACGGTCAACGAGGCGGTCACTTCGATGAATCTGATCCAGCAGTCGTCCGAGCAGATCAACGAGATCATCGGCGTGATCGGGGACATCGCCGGTCAGACCAACCT
>DNLZ01000113.1:1793-3079 GCA_003488325.1 Planctomycetaceae bacterium | reverse complement strand
GCTGAAAGCGTGCGCCACGAAGGGGAGGGGGACAGGTCACGGATGGCGCGGGCGCGATCAGTGCGTGAAGAGGAATTCCTTCGTGTTGAGCAGCGACCACACGATGTCCTCCCACGCGGCCACGGCGTTGTCCGCGTGCGACGCGAGGTAGGCCTCCACACTCGCCCGTTCCTCCGCGGTCGCCGGTCGCGACACGGCGACGAGGTAGAGCTCGTCGAGCTTGGCGGCCGTGTCGCGGGCGGTGTCGCCGGCGAGCGCGGCGGCACGCCCGTCGGCGAGCTTCGCGAGGATGTCGGTGGAGTTGATGAGGTGGAGGCTCTGCGCGAGGTTGGCCTCGCCGCCACGCTCGCACTCACAGGCGCTGTCGGCATTCGGCCGGCCGAAGACCGTGAGGAAGTGGTTGGCGAATCCGGGGTCGGGCAGCTGCACGGCGCGCGTGCCCGGGAGCACTCCGGCGAACGACGTGGTCTTGCCGGTGAGCCGGTCGATCGCGTCGAGCGCGACCTCCGCGGGCAGCCGACGCGGGTAGAACCGCGAGAAGCTCTGGCGGTCGGCCGCGTTGAACTCGTTGGGCTCCGACGAGAGCTGGTAGGTCGTCGAGCGGCAGATCACGCGGATGAGATCCTTCATGTCGTAGCCGTGCTCGACGAAGTGGGCGGAGAGCGCGTCGAGAAGGGCGGGATTCGTCGCCGGATTCGTCAGCCGCATGTCGTCCTCGGGATCGACGAGGCCGCGGCCGAAGAAGTGCTTCCAGTAGCGGTTCACGAGCGCCCGCGCGAAGTACGGGTTGTCGCGGGCGGTCATCCAGTCGACGAGCGCCTCGCGCGGGTCGTCGTCGGGCGTGAGGGTCGCGGGCTTCGCGCCGAGCACGGCGGCGAGGTGGTTGCCCTTCGGGCCGGCGGCCTGGGCGGTGCCGCGGCTGTGGAAGACCCGCTCCTCGCCCGGCTGGAGCCCCGGCTTCTTGCCGACCCGCGAGAAGAAGGCGGCGAGCTGGAAGTAGTCCTCCGTGCCCCACGTCTCGAAGGGATGGTGGTGGCAGCGGGCGCACTGCAGCCGCAGGCCGAGGAAGAGCTGCGAGGCGTCCTCGACACGCTGGTTGATGTCGGCCGCCTGGCGATACCAGGTGACGGCCGGGTTTTCGCCGGTCTCGCCCGAGGCCACGAGCACGCCGCGCACGAACTCGGAATACGGCACGTTTTGGTCGAGCTGATCGCGGATCCACTCGTGGAACGTGTAGCTGCCGTGCCGGTGGAGTTCGTCGTTGGCCCGCTTGTTGCGGAGGATGG
>DNLZ01000113.1:1261-1487 GCA_003488325.1 Planctomycetaceae bacterium | reverse complement strand
GGAGGATGGCCGACCACTTCATCGCGAACGTGTCGGCGTAGTCGGGGCTCGCGAGAAGCCGATCGATGAGCCGGTCGCGCTTGCCCGCGTCGGTCTCGGCGAGGAAGGCGCGCGACTCGTCGAGCGTGGGCAGGCGGCCCGCGATGTCGAGCGTCACGCGGCGCAGGAACGTGGCGTCGTCGCAGACCGGCGAGGGGGGCAGCTTCAGCGCGACGAGCGCGTCGAG
>DNLZ01000113.1:0-947 GCA_003488325.1 Planctomycetaceae bacterium | reverse complement strand
ACGTGCTTGTCGACGAACGTGCGGACGAACGACTCGGGCGCGGGGAGCTTGTCCGCGGGCGTTTCGAGCGGGAGCGACGCGCGGAAGACGGCGACCCGGCTCTGGTAGCGGGCCATGACGGCGACCGTGCCGCTCTGTGGCGGACCGTCATTGCGCGGGCTCGCGCTCACGAGACCGGCGGTGTCGACGCTCGCGAGTTCGGGGACGTTCGACTCGTACTGCGTGAGGCGGGTCACGTCCTCCGTCGTGCCGTCGGTGAGGTGGGCGATCACCCGCAGCTGCTGCGATCCACCCGGCTTCATGACCAGTTCGGGCGGCGAGACCTCGATGCGGGCCACGCGGGGGGCGGCCGGGTCGCCGGGCTTCGCCCCCTCGGCGATCCAGCGCACGATCACCTCGTGCGACGGCGAGCCGGGCTCGATGAGCTTGCCACCGCCGTGCGGGACGATCGCCGCGGCCTTCAGAAGGAGGAGGCTTTCCGCCGGAGCTGCGACGGAAATCCGTCGGCCACGCGCTTCTTTCACGAGGTGGTCATGATCCTCGCCCGGCTCGAATCCGAGGAGTGACAGGCGGAATCCGTTTTGGCCGCCGCTCTTGCCGTGGCAGCCGCCGCCGTTGCAGCCGTGCTTCGTGAAAATAGGCACGACCTGCGTATCGAAATCGACGGGGCGGACCGGGGCGGGGGCGGCCGGCGCCGGCTGGGCTTGTGCAGGGGCGGCCTGGGCCACGGGCGCCGCCTCATCAGCTGCCAGTGTGGGGCGGACGCCGGCCAGGGCGGCGAGGATCACCAGACCTGCGGCCCGGCCAGCAGACCGCAGGACCGTGGGGCGGGTGGGCAGACGGTAGGGCCGCGCGTTCATGGAGAAACTCCTGGAGGGCGGGCAACCCCTCAAGGATACTCATCCGGATGCGGCTGTCGCCACCACCCGGCACCGAGACCCGGGTCC
>DNLZ01000258.1:8220-9523 GCA_003488325.1 Planctomycetaceae bacterium | reverse complement strand
GTGAGGCCGCAGAAGAAGTCGCTGCCATCGACGCGGCGGGCGTCGAGCGCGATCTCGTACGACTGCGTCGGGAAGGTGCCCGACCAGGTAACGCCGCTGAGGTCCGCACCCATGCCGATGCGGATCACCCCGTCCTTCCGCTCCACCTCCCCTTCCCCGCCGAACGGTGTCGATTTCCACGCTGCGATCTGTTTCTCGTCCGAGAGCGACTTCCACCCTGCCGCCAGGGGCGTGGTGCCGTCGGCACCCATGCCGACGAGCGGGGCAAGGCCCAAGGCGAACATGCCCAGCGACATGGCGAGGCGTTTCATCACGGTCATCTCCTGCACACGCTCGACGAACCTGGACGCATCCCACCGCGAGGCTCGGCCGGCGGAGGCCCATCCGTTTCTCTTCCGACATCCTACCCCGGCGAACGGACCGCCCGGGACGACTGGCCGCCACGCGGATTCCATGCCGCTTGCACAAATACTGAACAGGCGTATACTCGTGCGACGAAGGCGGTGCCCCAGGCAAGGCTGCTGCCCCCTGCCATGCGCCGCGACCGCCTGGCATCGCACGTGCGAAACCAGCCCCGGAAAGGACGAATCATGCTCGCGAAGCTCCAGACGTTCTCGCTGTTCGGGATCGATGCCGTGCCCGTCGATGTGGAGGTGGATGTTTCCGGCGGGGCCCTGCCGGCCACCGTGCTCGTCGGGTTGCCGGACGCCGCGATCCGCGAGAGCACGCACCGCGTCGCCCGGGCGATGGTCAACTCGGGCTTCAACAGGCCGAACGACCGGATCGTCGTCAACCTCGCTCCGGCGGAGCTGCCGAAGCAGGCGGCCACCTTCGACCTGCCGATCACCCTCGGCATCCTCGCCGGGAGCGGACAGTTTTCGTCGGAGCGGCTGCAGGATTACGCGGTGGTCGGCGAACTGTCGCTCGAGGGATCGACGCGGCCCGCACGCGGGGCCTTGTCGATCGCGATCGCCGCGGCGCGCCAGCGACGGGCGGAACATCGACCGCTCAAGGGAGTGGTCATGCCGACCGCGAGCGCGACCGAGGCCGCCGTGGTCGAGGACATCGACGTGATTCCCGTGTCGTCGCTCGGGGAGGCGGTGCGGTTCTTCGCGGGCGACCTGCAGATCGCCCCCGCCCCGGCGAGGGTGAGCGAGTGGTTCGAGCGGTTCGCCACCTATGACATCGACTTTGCCGACGTGCGGGGGCAGGAGGCCGCGAAGCGAGCCGTCTGCGTGGCGGCAGCGGGCGGACACAACTGCGTCATGGTCGGCCCGCCAGGCGGCGGCAAGACGATGCTCGC
>DNLZ01000258.1:0-8026 GCA_003488325.1 Planctomycetaceae bacterium | reverse complement strand
ACGACATCGACTTCGCCGACGTGCGGGGCCAGGAGGCCGCGAAGCGAGCCGTCTGCGTGGCGGCAGCGGGCGGACACAACTGCGTCATGGTCGGCCCGCCAGGCGGCGGCAAGACGATGCTCGCGAAGCGGATTCCGACGATCCTGCCACCACTGTCGGCTGCCGAGTCGATCGAGACGACCCGCATCTACAGCTCGCTGGGCCTGCTGCAGCCCGGCCAGCCGCTCTTGGCGACACGACCGTTCCGGGCCCCGCATCACACGATTTCCGAGGCGGGCCTCATCGGAGGTCGCTCGATTCCGATGCCGGGCGAGATCTCGCTCGCCCACAACGGCGTGCTTTTTCTCGATGAGCTGCCCGAATTCAACCGGCGCACGCTCGAGGTGCTTCGCCAGCCGCTGGAGGATGGGGCGGTCACGATCAGCCGGGCGAAATCGACCACACGATTCCCTGCCGACTTCATGCTCGTCGCGGCGCTCAATCCGTGCCCGTGCGGCTACCGGGGCGATCCGCGGCGGGAGTGCCAATGCACGGTGCCGCAGGTGGATCGCTACATGGCGAAGATCTCCGGGCCGCTGCTCGATCGCATCGACATCCATCTGGAGGTGCCGGCGGTGCCATTTCGGGAGCTCTCCACCTCGCGCATGGGCACGTCGAGCGCCCAGATGCGAGAAGCGGTGCTGGCGGCACGGCTGCGGCAGGCCGAGCGGTTCGGGGGCGTGCCGAACGGAGGCCGTGAGGCGGACACGTCCGTGCGTGGCGGGGATCGAGGGCGGGTGACGCGCTGCAACGCGCGGATGACGAGCCGCGAGATTCGTCAGCACTGCCGGCTGCATCCCGCTGCGGCCGAACTGCTGCGGGCGGCCGTCGCGGATCTCGGCCTCTCCGCCCGTGGGCACGACAAGATCCTGCGGGTCGCCCGCACGATCGCCGATCTCGACGCCGCCGCGGACATCTCGCCTGCGCACGTGAGCGAGGCGATCAACTATCGCCTGCTCGACCGAGCGCTGTGGACCTGATCGGGTGCCGTGCGGCGGACTGGCGTGCGAGAGCATCGCGGGGAGCGCATGGCGGCGCGGAGGTCCGGCTTGGTGGCCGGCCGTCGCCGCCGGTATTCTTTCGCGAACGTCCGCCGCCGCTCCCGAGTCGCTTGTCGGCATGATCGCCCTGAATCGACCTGCCCCCGAAGCCATCGCAGCGGACGCAGCGGGTGGTGTGCGTCGAGATTCCGGCCGTTTCCGTCGCCGCGTTCTCGCGCTCGCAGCCGCTTCTGCGATTGCGGGCGGCCTCTGCTTCCTCATCGACCTGCCGGTCGCGCAGTGGTGCAAGACATCGCCGCTGCCCCGGGAAATGAAGCGGCTCCTGGATCTGGCCGAGATCTTCGCGCACTCGACTGGCGTCATCGCCCTCTTGATCGCCCTGGCGGTGCTCGATCCGGCGCGCGTGTGGGCTTGGCGATCACCTCCGTCGCCCGGCGGTTCGGCCGACCTCGGCGAGCGTGCCCCGTTTCTTCGGTTGATCGGAGCGACGTTCGCCGGTGGGATCGTCACCGACCTGATCAAGGCGACGGTCACGCGCGTGCGACCGCGGGCCATGGACCTCGCCATGGCGGGCTCGGCCATCGATACGTTCGACCGCACCGCGACCTCTCTGCCTCATCCCGGCCATGGGGACCTCATGAGTTTTCCATCGGGTCATGCCGCCGTCGCTGCCGGGTTCGCGACGATGCTGGCCTGGAGATACCCGCACGGCACGTGGGTCTTCGCCGTCTTCGCAATGCTCGCGGCAGCACAGCGCGTCTTTGCATCGGCCCACTACCCGAGTGACGTCCTCTTCGGCACCGCGCTCGGAATGGCGGGGGCCGCCGTGCTGCTCGGACGGGTGGCGGCGCCGCGTGCCGGCGCTGCTCGCCTGCGGTAGGGAGCGTCGTTGGCGGCCCACCGCGAGCGCTGGTACGATGCATGTGTCGCCTTTTGGCCATGCGTGCCCGAGGTGCGGCGTCCTCCCTCCGCCTGGCCTCATCCAGTGCGGGGCCGCTTCGGCCCACCCGTACCAGCCATGCCCGCGAGCAAGAAACCCCGGAAAGTCTCGAAGGCCGTGGCGGCGGATGCCGACGCGTCGTCCTCCGGGGAACGGGTGTCTCCGCGGGCCGCGTCGGGCGGCGGCGGGCCGGGCAGGCGGATTTTGCTCGTCGACGACGATCCTGAAATCGTCGAGTCGATGAAGGCCGTGCTCGAGTCGCGTGGCTACGCGATCCTCGTGGCCCGGGACGGCAATCAGGGCCTGGCGATGGCGGAGCAGGAGGCGCCGGATCTCGTCGTGCTCGACATGATGATGCCGAAGCGCAGCGGGTTTCTCGTGCTCGAAAAACTCCGTCGCGGCAATCCCAACCCGGTGCGGGTGATCATGATCACGGCGAACGAGGGGAGTCGTCACAAGGCCTACGCCGAGATGCTCGGGGTCGACGACTACATCCGCAAGCCGTTCGCGATGGATCGCCTGCTCGACAGCGTGGACCGCCTGCTCTCCTGAAGGCGTCGTCGCGGCAGCCTGGGGAAACCGCGGCGTAAGCCACCGGAAGCCGGGCAGAGTGGGCTGGCAAGGAGGGCGTCTTTCGGCGTTGACCGCCACTCCGGCACGGTCCTACATTCGGCCGGCGTGTGATCAAAGCCTCTCGATCGGGATCCGCACGTGTCCATGTCCCCCACGTCATCCGCCTCCAGCCGTCCACGTGACGACCTCCGGGAGCGGGTGCGCGAGAGCGTCGACATCGCCGATGTCGTGGGGTCGTACATCTCGCTCCGACGGGCTGGTCGCGGCCTCGTGGGCCTCTGCCCCTGGCACGACGACGCGCGGCCGAGCCTCCAGGTGAATCCCGAGCGCCAGACCTACCGCTGCTGGGTCTGCAACATCGGCGGCGACGTCTTCAATTTCGTCATGCGGATGGAGAAGCTGGAGTTCCGCGAGGCGCTCGAGCAGCTCGCCGACCGTTGCGGTATCCCCTTGCCACGTGGCCGCGGCGGCATCAGCGCCGACGACAAGGCGAACCTTCGCGACACGCTCGCCTGGGCGGCAGCCCGTTACCGGGACTGCCTGCGGCAGGCCGCCGAGGCCGCGCCGGCACGCTCCTACCTCGCGGGCCGAGGACTGTCGGCCGCCACACTCGACCACTTCGACGTGGGGTTCGTGCCCGCGGCATGGGACTGGCTGCTGCGCCAGGCCGCGCTGGCGGGCATTTCCGCGTCCACCCTCGCCGCTGCCGGCCTCGTGGTCGCCCGCAACGACGGCAACGGACACTACGACCGCTTCCGTGGCCGCGTCATGTTCCCGATCCGCGACGCGCAGGGGCGGTGCATCGCGTTCGGTGGCCGCGTGCTGCCCGGATCCGACGATCCCGCCAAGTACGTCAACTCGCCCGAGACGCCGCTCTTCTCGAAGCGCAGCACGCTCTATGGCCTCGACACGGCCCGGGAGGCGATGTCGGCGTCGCGGCGGGCCGTCGTGGTGGAGGGCTACACCGACTGTCTCGCGGCGCGGCAGGCCGGCATCGGCGACGTCGTGGCGGTGCTCGGGACGGCGCTCGGCGCGGAGCATGCGAAGGTGCTCCGGCGCTACGCGGATCGTGTGGTGCTCGTCCTGGACGGCGACGAGGCGGGCCGGAGGCGGGCCGACGAGATCCTCGATCTCCTGCTCGCCGAGCCGATCGACGTGCGGATCGCACGGCTGCCTTCAGGGGCCGATCCCTGTGACTACCTCACCGCCGAGGGACGCGACGCGTTCGAGCAGATCCTCGAGGCGGCGATCGACCCGCTCGACTACCGGATGGACGCGGCGCTCGCGCGGCTGCGGCCCGACGCCGGGGACGATGCCGCGCTCGAGGCGATCGACAGCGTGCTGCGGGCGCTCGCCGCCGCGGGCCGCGGGCCCAATGTCACGCCACGCGTGCGTCTGCGGGAGGATCAGGTGCTCGGTCGGCTCGGCCGGCGATTCGGGCTTGCCCGCGACACGCTGCGAACCCGGCTGCTCGAGCTGCGCCGTGCTGGCGACGGGCCCGACCGCGCGGCGCAGGCGACCGATCCCGAGTCGCTCCCCGCGCTCCCAGCCTGGGATCGGGAGGTGATCGAGGTGCTCGTCGGGGTGCCGGGCAGCACGGGGCTGATCGTGCGGCAGATCGGCGGCGCGGGTGTCGACAGCAGGGCGTGTCGTCAGGTGCTCGAGGTGGCCGAGCGGCTGCACGCGGAGGGGCGCGAGGTGGGGCTCGGGTCGCTGTTGCTCGAGATCACCGATCCGTCGCTCCAGAGCCTGCTCGTGGCGGTCGACGAGGCGTCCGCGGCGCGGCCGACGGATCCGCAGGATCGCCTGCGGCATCTCGAGGACGCGCTGCACCGCCGTGCGGCCGAGCGACGGGCGACCGCGAGTGCCCGGGCATTGAGCACGACCGACGGCCTCGACACGAGGACCGAAGCTGAACTTCTGGAGCGTCTCGTCGCCGAACGACGGGTCGCTCAGGGCATGTCCGATCCCAAGGATGGGTGAGGGTGCCCGCCTCGTCGCTGTGAATCGATCCCACCGTGCCGTGAGGCGGGGGTCGGGGACAGTGGACGAGTGGCGGTAGGATGGTGAAGGAGAACCGAAGCGATGAGTCATTCCGAGCGCGAGCACGACCTGAAGGACGAGGGCGACCGGCACGAGGGCACGCAGCACGTCGGTGCCGCGGACGGCCACGTGGACGGTGAACTCGCGGCGCTCATCGCGGCCGGCCGCACGGCCGGATATCTGACGTTCGACCAGGTCAATGCCTACCTGCCGGACGAGGCGGTGGATCCCGAGAAGATCGACGCCCTCCTGGTCGCGCTCGAGGAACGGGGAATCGAACTCGTCGACACGCCGCCCACGGCGAAGGGGGACGCGACCCCGGCCGCTCCGGCACGTCGCGAGGAGGTGATCACCACCGCGCCCTCGAATGCCGGCAACGATCCGATCCGGATGTACCTCGCGCAGATGGCCGAGATTCCCCTGCTCACGAGGCGCGAGGAGATCTCGCTGGCCAAGCGCATCGAGGTCACGCGCAAGCGTTTCCGGCGGGCGATCCTCGGCTGCACCTACGCGATGCAGACGACGGTCGACACGCTGCGTCGCGTGCACGAGGGCGCCCTGCCCTTCGACCGGACGATCAAGGTGTCGCTCACCGAGCGGCTGACCAAGGAACAGATCCAGGCTCGCATGCCGCACAATCTGCGGACGCTCGACCAGCTCCTGGTCCGAAGCCGGACCGACTTCCGCCGCCTGGTGAGCCGGAAGACCTCGGCGGACGAGGCACGTGACGCGCGGAAGCGGTTCCGCCGGACCCGGGCGAAGGCGCTCGTGCTCGTCGAGGAGCTCAGCCTGCGCACCCGGCGGGTGCAGCCGCTGGTGAAGCTCCTCCGCGGGATGTCGTCGCGCATGGACGTGCTCCAGCAGGGCCTGCGGGAGATGAAGGAGGGCATCCGGTCGCGTGACGACCATGCCGACATGCGGAAGGAGCTGCGGGACCTCATGCTCACCACGCTCGAGAGCCCGCGCTCGCTCCGCTCGCGGGTCGCGATCCTCGAGAAGCTGAAGGTCGAGTACGAGGCGGCGAAGCGCAGCCTGTCGGCGGCGAACCTGCGACTGGTCGTGTCGATCGCGAAGAAGTACCGCAACCGCGGGTTGTCGTTTCTCGACCTGATCCAGGAGGGCAACACCGGCCTCATGCGGGCGGTGGACAAGTACGAGTATCGTCGGGGCTTCAAGTTCTCGACCTACGCCACCTGGTGGATCCGTCAGGCGATCACCCGTGCGATTGCCGACCAGTCACGCACGATCCGCATTCCGGTGCACATGATCGACGTGCTCTCGAAGCTCCGCACGACCTCGAAGAAGCTGCTCCACGAGTTCGGGCGGGAGCCGATCGCCGAGGAGATCGCGGCGGCCGCGGGGGTGCCGCTCGAGGAGGCCCGCCGCGTGCTCGACATGGGCCGTCAGCCGATGAGCCTCGACCGTCCCGTCGGCGAGAGCGAGGATGCGAGTTTCAGCGAGTTCGTCGAGGACGTGGGCGCCGTCAGTCCCACCTCGTCGACCACGCACGGTCTGCTCCGCGACCGGATCGACTCGCTGCTCAAGACGCTCACCTACCGCGAGCGCGAGATCATCCGGCTGCGATACGGCCTCACCGACGGCTACACCTACACGCTCGAGGAGGTGGGGCGGATTTTCCGCGTCACGCGTGAGCGGGTGCGGCAGATCGAGGCCAAGGCGGTGAAGAAACTCCAGCACCCGGTGCGATCGAGGCAGCTCGAGCACTTCATGGAGGGGGCGGGCAGCCCCAACTGACGCGGGCCGCCCCGGCAGGTGAAATCCGGCCCGACGGCACCCCTGCCCCGACCCGGGGCCGGGGTGCTGCTACACTCGGGGGCGACGCATCGACGCTGCGAGCCGGGTGGCCGTGGCACGCGTCGCCCGTGGCCCGCGCCTGAGCGTCGCGCGGGCCCGCGTCGTCAGCCGGCGGACGCCGGGGGAGTCTTCGACCGTCGCATGAGTGCCATCGTCGCCACGGAAACGCTCCGCACGCTCCACCGCATCCATCGCCAGCTGGAGGATCTCGCCGACCGGCTCGCGGCGGGACCCCGACAGGTCGCCGCCCGGACGAAGCTCCTCGAGGCGGCCGAAGCCGCCCGGGCCGCCGCGCAGGACGCGCTCAAACTGGCCCGGAAGACGGCCGATCAGAAGCAGCTCCAGCTCAAGTCCGCCGAGGCGAAGATCACCGACCTCGAGGGCAAGCTCAACACCTGCAAGACGAACCGCGAGTACCAGACGCTCCGCGAGCAGATCGCGGCCGATCGCATGGCCACGAAGGTGCTCGAGGACGAGATCCTCGAGTCGCTCGAGCGGATCGACGCCCTGAAGCCGGACGTGCCCGCGGCGGAGGCGTCCGTCCAGACGGCGCGCACGCAGGTCACCGAGGCCAAGGCGCGGGTGGATGCGGAGGCCGGCCTGCTCCAGGCCGAGGTCGCACGCGTGCGGGCGGAACTCGCGACCGTCGAGCGCGATCTGGTGGACGAGGTCCGCGATCGCTACGACCGCGTCGTCCGCAGCAAGGGGGCGGACGGGCTGGCAGCCGTGGACGGACAGACGTGTGGCGGCTGCTTCCAGCAGATCACCGGCAACATGCTGTCGGATCTCATGCTCGGCAGGGCCGTCGTGTGTCGCAACTGCGGCCGGCTGCTCTACATGCCGGAAGGCCCTCGCCCGGCGTGACCGCCGTCCTCGCGGCGGTCGATCCCGTGCGGCCGTCCCCCCCGTGATTCGTTCCCACGACCCGATCGGAGAAGCATGCCGTGTCCGACAGGATCCCGATGACCCGCGCCGGCTATGACAAGCTCAAGGCGGAGGTCGAGCAGCTCGAGACCGTGGAGATGCCCCAGGTCGCCGCACGTGTCGCCGCCGCGCGGAGCGAGGGCGACCTCAGCGAGAACGCCGAGTATCACGGCGCGCGCGAAAGCCAGGGGCTGCTCCAGGCGAAGATCAACCTGCTCCGTGACAAGTTGTCGCGGGCGGTGATCGTGGAACGGGCCAAGGAGGCGGGGGACGAGGTCGTCTTCGGGGCCACCATCCGGGTCAAGGACCTCAAGTTCGGTGACGAGGAGGAGTACGTGCTCGTCGGCGCCGGCGAGGAGGACTTTGACTCCGGGCGAATCAATGTCGCGAGTCCGCTCGCGCAGGGCTTCCTCGGGCGCAAGGTGGGTGACACCGTGGCGATCGACGTGCCCGCAGGCACGCTGCGGTACGAAATCCTCGAGGTGCGATTCGACTGACTGCACGGCTGCCGGGCCATCCATGGCCCCGGCAGCCTGGCCCAGCAAGCCCGCCCTCCAGGCGGGCGGCGGGTCGACCGTCAGCGCGTCGATGGCCCGGGCAGCCTGATCCCGCAGAACCCACAGCGCGACGAGGCGAAGGGGGGTCGGCGGACGCTTCCCGAACGAGCGGCCGCCGCGGCCGGAGCGAGGAG
>DNLZ01000414.1:16266-16413 GCA_003488325.1 Planctomycetaceae bacterium | reverse complement strand
CGCACCGCCGGCGGCTCCGGCAGCGGACGCCCCCGCGCCGGCTTCGCCGCCCACTCCCGCCGAGAAGTGAACCGCCGGCGTGACTGCTCCCTGCCCGTCCGACGAGGCCCGCCCGGCGACTGCGGTCCGCAGCATGACCGGCTGCGG
>DNLZ01000414.1:15545-15909 GCA_003488325.1 Planctomycetaceae bacterium | reverse complement strand
CTGCGGTGCGTGAACAATCGCTTCCTCAAGTTCGCGCTCCGGGCCCGTGACGGCTTTGCGGTGCTCGAGGCGCGGGCGGAGGCCGTGGTGCGCGGCCGCGTGCGGCGCGGCAGCGTGCAGATGACGCTCGAATTCACCGGCGCCGACGTCGCCGGTCGCAGGCTCGATTCCGCCCAGCTCGGTGCCTACCTCGACGACCTCGAACGGTTCTGCGCGCAGCGGGGACTGCCGCTGCCGGCCACGACCGACGCCCTTCTCGGGCTGCCGGGAGTCGTGGTCGAACGTGTGATCGACGGTTCACTCGCGGACCGCGCGTGGCCGGTCGTGTCGCGGGCGCTCGCCCTCGCGCTCGACGCACTCGATC
>DNLZ01000414.1:14156-15251 GCA_003488325.1 Planctomycetaceae bacterium | reverse complement strand
CTCGCGCTCGACGCACTCGATCGGATGCGGCTCGCGGAGGGGGACGCGCTCGCGGCCGACCTGCGGGCCACCTGTCGGGACATCCGGGAGCTGGCCGCACCGATCGTCGTGCGTGCGCCGCTTCTCGTGGAGGCGAGGCGTGACCGCCTCCTCGGCCGTCTGACGTCGTCGCTCGGCCCCCAGGGCGTGACGGTGTCGTCCGCCGACGTCGCCCGCGAGGTGGCCCTGGTCGCCGAACGCTGCGACGTGAGCGAGGAGCTCGTCCGGCTCGAGAGTCATCTGGCCCAGTTCGAGCGGCTTCTCGAGACGGAGGCGCCGGGACGGCAGCTCGACTTTCTCGCCCAGGAGCTCGGCCGCGAGGCCAACACGATCGCCTCGAAATCGCCCGACGCCGCGATCGCCCACGCCGTCGTGGAGATCAAGGCGAGGATCGAGCGGCTCCGGGAGCAGGTGCAGAACGTCGAGTGAGCGGTCGCTTTTCAGGCGGGCGGCACCTGCGGTAGAACATCGGGATGGATGTCCGACCCGGCCAGCTCGTCGTCATCTCCGGCCCGTCCGGCGTTGGCAAGACGACGCTCCTTCGCCGTCTTCTGGCGGATCTTCCCCACCTCGTGCCCAGCGTCTCCGCCACGACACGTCCCCCGCGGGCCGGCGAGCGGGACGGGTTCGACTACCACTTCCTGACGGCCGAGGAGTTCGATCGGCGGCGGCGGGCCGGCGAATTCCTGGAATGCTGCCAGGTGTACGGCCGCCAGCACTGGTACGGCACGCTCGTCGACGAGGTCGCTCCGCGGCTGGCCCGCGGCCAGTGGGTCGTGCTCGAGATCGACGTCGAGGGTACACTGTCGATTCTCGAACGGTTCCCCGAGGCCATCACGATCTTCGTCGAGCCCGCCCACGCCGACCAGCTCCGCGACCGCCTGCGCGGCCGCGGCACGGAATCGGCCGAGGCGATGGCACGGCGCCTGGAGGTGGGTGGTCGCGAACTGCTCGAGGCCCATCGCTACCGCCATCGCGTCGTCAACGAGAACGTCGACGTGGCGCTCGCGGAGATCGAGCGGGTGCTCATGGCTGCAGGTTTTCCCGCCGCAGGTT
>DNLZ01000414.1:6371-13845 GCA_003488325.1 Planctomycetaceae bacterium | reverse complement strand
CCGCCGCAGGTTTTCCCGCCGCCGGGCTTCCCCCCGCCGGCACGCCGGCAGCCGTCACGACGTCCCCATCCGACCCCCACGAAGCCCACCAGGAAGCCGAATCATGATCGAGGATCTGCGCGAGGAAGAGATCGTCAACAAGGTCGGAGGGCGCTTCAAGCTCTCGACGCTCATCCAGAAGCGGCTCGTCGCGCTCAACGCGGGCAGCCGGCCGCTCGTCGACACCGACTCGGACGACAAGATGCAGATCGTCATCGAGGAGATCAAGCAGGACAAGATCTATCTCGACACGTCGCTCAACCTGCGGATCACGGGAGAATCTCCCGAGGCCGGCGGACCGCTCGACTTCGACCCCACGGTCCTCTGACGGTCCGCGGAACACGCCGACGCGGGAGATGCGGGTGCTCGTCGACCGAGAAATCGTGCTGGGCGTCTCCGGTGGCGTCGCCGCGTACAAGGCGGCCGCGCTCGCGAGCCTCCTCGTGCAGCGTGGGGCGGGCGTGACGGCCGTGCTCACGGCGAACGCGAGGCGGTTCGTGGGGGCCGCGACGTTCGCCGCTTTGACCGGTCGCCCCGTCGCGACGCGGTCGTTCGACCCGTCGGCCCATCCGCTCGGCGCCCACATCGAACTGACGGCGCGTGCCGACCTCGTCGTCGTCGCCCCCGCGTCCGCGGACGTGCTCGCGAAGGCCGCCGCCGGCGCGGCCGACGACCTGCTGACGACGCTCCTCCTGTGCGCCGAATGCCCGGTGCTCATGGCCCCGGCCATGAATACCGCCATGTGGGAGAAGCCGGCCGTCCAACGCAACGTCGCCCGGCTGAGCGACGACGGCATCGGCATCGTCCCGCCGGGGAGCGGCTGGCTCTCGTGTCGCCGGCAGGGCGCCGGCCGGATGGCCGAGCCGGAGGAGATCGCCCGGGCGATCGAGGCTACGCTCTCGGAACGGGCGCCGCGGTCGACGACGCCCTGATCGCGAGAGGCCCGCCGGGACCGATGGCCACGATCCTGCTCACCGCGGGTCCGACGCGGGCATACGTCGACGACGTGCGGTACCTCACGAACGCATCCAGCGGCAGGATGGCCCGCGCGCTGGCCCAGGCGGCCCTCGCCCGCGGGCATGCGGTGACGATCGTGAGCGGCCCGGTCCCGGTGCGGTATCCCGCCGGGGCAAGGGTCATCCCCGTCGTGACCACGGCGGAGATGCTCGAGGCGTCGCTCGCGCAGCTGCCCGGCTGTGACGGGGTGATCGCCGCTGCCGCGCCGTGTGATTTCCAGCCGGTGCGGCGTCGTCCGGGCAAGATCCCGCGGCAGGGGAACGGCCTCACGCTCGACCTGCGCCCGACGCCGGACGTGATCGCCACGCTGGCCCGGCGCGAGCGGCCCGGTCAGTGGTTCGTGGCGTTCGCGCTCGAGCCTGGAGCCGATCCCCAGCGGGCGTTCGCCAAGATCACGGCGAAGCGGTGCGACCTGATCGTGGTCAACGACGTCACCGCCCTCGAGTCGGACGTGAACGCCGTCGCGGTGTACGACGCGGGGCACCGTCACGTCGGCTCGAAGCAGGCGTCGAAGCGGGCCGTGGCAGGCTGGTTGATCCGCCTCATCGAAGACCGGCTGATCGCGTCGCCGCGGACCGGGACGCGATGAGCCGCCGCCCGCGAATCCGATTGCCGATCGGCGCCGCCGGCGCTACAACAGGCAGCCTTCCGCCCCCTGGAATGCCCCGATGATCGACGTCGCCATCCTCGGCGCCACCGGCTACACCGCGCTGGAGGCGATGAAGATCCTGCTGCGGCATCCGGACGTGCGGATCGTCGCCGTGACGAGCCGGCAGGAGGGGCGCACGCCCGTCTCGAGCGTGCACCCGAGCCTCGTCGGCCGGCTCGATCTGCCGCTCGAGGATCTCGGGCCCGAAGAGGTCGGGTCGCGGGCGGCCTGCGTCTTCAGCTGCCTGCCGCACTGCGCGAGCGCGGAGATCGTGCCGCGGGTCCTGGCCGCCGGGGCGCGGGTGGTCGATTTCAGCGCCGATTACCGCCTCGACGACGCCGAGACCTACCGGGAGTGGTACGGGCATGAGCATCCCGACGCGGACCGCCTCGGCCGCACGGTCTACGGCCTGCCCGAGCTCTTTCGCGATGGGATCCGCGAGGCACGGCTCGTGGCCAACCCAGGCTGCTACTCGACGTCCGCCATCCTGCCGCTGGCCCCGCTGCTCGCCCGCGGCATGATCGAAGGCGACGACATCATCGTCGACTCGAAGAGCGGCGTGAGCGGCGCGGGACGGACGCCGAAGCTGATGACGCACTTCCCCGAGTGCAACGAGAGCATGTCGGCGTACAACGTGGGGCGGCATCGCCACACCCCGGAGATCGAGCAGGTCGTCGCCCGGCACGCCGGCGCTCGGCCCCGGGTGATTTTCACGCCGCAGCTCGCGCCGATGGACCGCGGCATCCTCTCGACGATCTATGCCAAGCCGACCCGCACGCTGACGGAGCGGGACGTGATGGATGCCCTGCGCGACGCCTACGCCGGCGAGCGTTTCGTGCGCGTCGTCGATCACCTGCCCGGCACGAAGGACACGGTGGACACCAACTTCTGCGACGTCACCGCACGCGTCGTCGGTGGCCGGATCCTCCTCATCAGCTGCCTCGACAACCTCGTGAAGGGGGCCGCGGGAGCGGCCGTGCAAAACTTCAACGTGCTCTTCGGGCTGCCCGAGACAGCGGGGCTGCCCTGACCGTCGGGCTGCCGGAGGGGCGGCCCCGCCACGACACCGGAACCGTCATCATGCCGATCGCCGAAACGCCCGTCCGCCTGCCGATCCCGTCGCTGCCGTGCGGCTACCGCATGGGAGGCGTGCATGCCGGGTTGAAGCGCAACCCGACCCGCGAGGATGTGTCGCTCGTGGTCTCGGACGTGCCGGCGGTCGCCGCGGGCGTGTACACGACGAACCTCGTCTTCGCGGCCCCGGTGGCCCACGACCGGAGCCTCACGCCGGGGCGCGGCATCAGGGGGGTCGTCGTCAACTCGGGCAACGCGAACGCCTGCACGGGTGCGCGGGGACTCGACGACGCCCGGGCGATGGCGGCGGCCGCCGCCACGGCCGTCGGCGCCGCCGGCGATGCGATGCTCGTGCTCTCGACCGGCATCATCGGCGAGTTCCTCCCCATGGAGAAGGTCACCGCCGGGATCACGGCGGCGGCCGGGCGACTGGGCACCGACGACGACGCGGCGATCACCGCCGCCCGCGGGATGATGACCACCGACACACGACCCAAGCTCGCCGGGCGGGCGGTGCGCGTCGGTGCGGGGTCGGTGACGATCTTCGGCATGGCCAAGGGGGCGGCGATGATCGGGCCGCGCCTGGCCACGATGCTCGGGGTGGTGCTGACCGATGCGACGCTCGAGCCCGACGACGCCCAGAGGATCCTGCGCGAGGCGTGCGACCAGACCTTCAACTGCGTGAGCGTGGATGGCCACACGAGCACCAACGACACCGTGCTCCTGCTTGCCAATGGGGCGGCGGGAGGGAAGTCGCTCGCGGGGGCGGACCTCGATGCTTTCGGCGCCGCGCTCGTCGAGACGTGCGAGGTGCTGGCGCGGGAGATCGCCGACGACGGCGAGGGGGCGACCCACGTGCTGCGGGTCGAGGTGACAGGCTGCCGGACCCGTGAGGAGGCGAGGCAGATCGCGCGCACGGTCGCCGACAGCCCGCTCGTCAAGACGGCGATCCACGGGGCCGATCCGAACTGGGGGCGGATCGTCTCGGCGGCAGGCTATGCCGGGGTGCCCTTCGATCCGACGCGGCTCGTGCTCCGGCTCAACGGCACCCTGCTCTTTCGTGACGGGGCGCCCGTGGCCTTCGACGCCGATGCGGTCTCGGCCTCGCTCGGTGCGTCCCGCGAGGCCCTGATCGAGCTCGATCTGGCGTCCGGGCCGGCCTCGGTTCGCTTCCACTCGAGCGACCTGACGGCGGAGTACGTGCGGCTCAACGCCGACTACCATACGTAGGCCGTCTCGCGTCCGCGGGGAGCGCGGCGGGCCGTCCGTGGATCGTTCGACCCGCCGGTCCCGCCATCCGGCCCGACCCCGGGCGGATTGCGTGGTGGGCGGCGGCCGCGCCGGGTCCGTATAGTGGTCCCACCGGGTCTCCCAGAGCGGCTTGACTCAGGTCGCCTCGTTCACGTAATCCTCCTCCCGCCCCGCGATTGCACCGCATGATCATGTCCGTCGCCAGTTTGTCCCTCCGTTCACCCGCGGTCGACACGGTCGCCGCGCGGCCCGGTGTCCGTGCGCCGCTCGCCGGGGGCCTCGTCGCCTCGACCGATCCGGTCGACGATGACGATCTCGGGGACGAGGAGGATCTCGCGGTCTCGCAGCCGTTGTCCGACGAGGAGTCGAATTTCGACGACTTCGACGACGAGTTCGACGATGACTTCGAGGAGGAGGAGAACGATCCGGACTGGGATCACCCCGACGACGTCGATCAGGACGAACCCCCTCCCGGGAAAGGCGGCGGCCGCAAGTAGGCGCCGCCCGTGCAGCCGGAGAACGGCCCATGCCAGGTCGCGACCCATCTCAGCCGGTGCCGGATGACCACGACGCCGGCATGCCGAAGCCCGGCACGCGGGGGTCGGCGGGGCGCGGTCGTCGGGTGAAGCAGGCCTGGTTCGGCACGCTCGGGCAGCTCGACTTCGAGATCGATTTTTTCGAACGGCTGCTCGCGCGACGTCCCGATGCGATCGAGGTCCTGCGGGTCCTCGCCGAACTGGTCTCACGCAAGGGCCACCTGCCGCGCGCCGTGGAACTCGATCGGCGGATCGTCGATCTTCTGCCGGACGACTTCCTCGCCCGGTACAACCTCGCCTGTTCGCTCGCCCGGGCCGGGAGAGCCGACGAGGCGATCGACTCGCTCTCGCGCGCGATCCTGCTGGGCTACGACGACATCGCCCACATGGAGGCGGACCCGGATCTCGAGAGCCTGCGGCACCATCCCGACTTCCAGGCCCTGCTGGGCGGGGACTGACCTTCTGCCCGGTGGCTCCGTCCGGCTCGCACGCACGCCACCGGCACCGGTCGGCGGGCCGCCCGCGGCTGCCGCGCTCCATGTGCTCCGCCGCCGCTCCGGTATGATGCTGCCCTCCCGTCCCGGCACCCGGAGGCGACAGGCGCAGGCATGCTCGACCAGTACGACAAGGTTTCGGACGCCGTCGGCTTCATTGCCGCACGGTGGCCGGAGAAGCCCGCCGTGGGCATCGTCCTCGGCAGCGGTCTCGGTGGCATCGGTGAGTCGTTGACCGACCGAGTCGCGATCCCCTACGACGCGGTGCCGCACTTCGCCGTCTCCACGGCACACGGGCACGCGGGCCAGCTCGTCTGCGGGCGGCTCGACGGCGTGCCCGTGGTGGTGATGGAGGGCCGCATCCACGCCTACGAAGGGTATCCGCTCGGGCAGATCACGCTCCCGGTCAGGGTCTTCCGCCGGCTCGGCGCCGACCTGCTCGTGGTGACGAACGCCGGAGGCGGGCTCAATCCGCAGTTCCGGACCGGCGACGTCATGGTCATCGACGACCACATCAACCTGCTCGGTGACAATCCCCTCATCGGCATCAACGACGACCGGCTCGGCCCGCGATTTCCCGACATGTCGGCTCCCTACACGCCGGGCCTCGTCGATGCGGCGCTCGCCGTCGCCCGTCGCGAGGACTTCGTGGCCCACCGCGGGGTCTACGTGGCGGTGACGGGGCCGAACCTGGAGACCCGGGCGGAATACCGCTTCCTGCGTGGCATCGGAGCCGACATCGTCGGCATGTCGACGGTGCCCGAGGTGATCGTGGCCGTGCATGCCGGCATGCGGGTGCTCGGCATCTCGGTCGTGACCGACATGTGCCTGCCCGATGCGCTCGAGGTGGCGACCGTGGAGAAGATCCTCGCGGTGGCCCGCTCGGCGGAGCCGAAGCTCCGTGCGATCATCACCGACGCGGTGCGTGCGGCGGGCGGAAAGGGGGCGGGGCGATGAGGCCGCCGGTGCGAGTGCTCGTCGTCGGCTGCGGTCACATGGGCACGTCCCATGCGAAGGCCTACCAGACCCTGCCCGGCTTCGAGATCGCCGGCGTGGTGGCCCGCGGGCCGACGTCGCGTCGGGCGCTCCTCGACGCCATCGGCACCGATCGACCGCAGTTTTCCGACTACGCGGCGGCGCTCGCCGAGACGCGTCCCGACGCCGTCTCCATCGCCACCTATCCCGACACGCATGCCGCCTACGCGCGGATGGCGTTCGAGGCCGGGTGTCACGTCTTTCTCGAGAAGCCGGTCGCGGTGACGGTGGCGGAGGCGGAGGGGGTCGTGGCCGCGGCCCGGGCCGCCCGGAGGAAGCTCGTCGTCGGCTACATCCTGCGGGTTCATCCGACGTGGAAGCGATTCATCGAGACGGCCCGCACGCTCGGGTCGCCGCTCGTCATGCGGATGAACCTCAATCAGCAGTCGTCGGGTGACCAGTGGCGCACCCATCGGGCACTCATGCAGTCGATGTCACCGATCGTCGACTGCGGCGTGCACTACGTCGACGTCATGTGCCAGATGACGAGGTCGCGCCCGGTGCGGGTCTCGGCGATCGGCGCGCGGCTCACCGACGATCTCCCACCCGGCATGTACAACTACGGACAGTTGCAGGTGACGTTCGCCGACGGCTCGGTGGGCTGGTACGAGGCCGGTTGGGGGCCGATGATGAGCGACGTGGCGTACTTCGTGAAGGACGTGATCGGCCCGCGGGGGTGCGTGAGCATCGCCGGCGTCAAGGAGGGGGAGGTGGCCAGCGACGACGTCGGCGGCCATTCGCGGGCCGGACTCCTGCGGCTCCACCATGGGGCGCTCGCGTCCGACGGCTCCTTTGCGAAGGCCGACGAGTGGATCGACTGCTCCGACGAGCCCGATCACGACGGGCTGTGCCGTCTGGAGCAGGAGGTCTTCCTCGACGCCATCCTCCACGACCGTGATCTCACGGACCACATGGACGACGCCGTCAACAGCCTGCGCATCGTGCTCGCGGCGGATGAGGCCTTCCGCACCGGTCGCACCGTGGCGCTTTCCTGACGCCCTCGTCGCAGCCACCGGCGGCCACCGCCACCTCTGCCGTGAGCGCCGGCGTGGGCGTCAGCGGCGGGGCAGCGGCTCGTACTGCCGCAACTGGGCCGCGGCCCGGGGCGCCTCCGTGGCGATCTGCTCGTAGACCTCCTCCGCGCGTTCCCTGTTGACCGAGAACTGGGGGATCCCACCCGAGAAGCTGACCGTCAGGATGCCCGTCGCGAGGAGCGCCGGCACGAGGATCAGCAGGAGCCGTGACCCGAAACGGGACGTCGCGACCGCCCTGACCGGCGTGGGCATGCCGACCGTCGCCATGCCCACGAGCTGCTGCGAATAGGTCTGTTTCTTGCTCTTGCTCTTGCGACCCGCCATGGCGCGGAGCCTCACGAAGCC
>DNLZ01000414.1:432-5980 GCA_003488325.1 Planctomycetaceae bacterium | reverse complement strand
CCGGGATTCCATCATCTCGTGGCGCACGGGGCCGATGGGTTCGCGCACCTGACTGTGCTTCCCGGCTTACGGGACCGGCAGGGTCGACGCCCCGTGCCACCCGCGCTCCGCGCCATGGACGTCAGACGAACGGCACGTCACCCCGTGTCGCCCGTGCGACGTCGACGATCACGCCGGAGATGGCGTCGGTGACGGCGGCGAAGTATTCCGCGCCCTTGGCGGCCGTGGCCGCCGCCGGATCGCCGGCACCGGTGTCGGGATGGGTCTGCGACCAGGGGCGGGGCGTCCAGACACCCTCCTGGGCGAGGGACGGGATCGTCCAGGGGACCCGACCTCCGTCGCCCGCCTGCGCCATCACGACGAGGTCGGGGCGCAGGTGGAGCACGAGGGACGTCTCCATGTCGCCGGCGTGGTCCCCCGGGTCGGCAAAGATGCGGGCGAGCGCGTCGGGCCGCACCCCGAAAAAGTTGACGACGACGAGCAGCGCGCCGGTCTCGAGCATCACGTCGCGCACCAGCGGCTTGAAGTCGTTTCCGCCGTGGCCGTTGAGCACGATGAGGCGATCGATCCCCTGCCGCACGAGGCTCATGGTCACGTCTCGCAGCACCGCCGCGGCGGTCGTGGTCGAGAGGTGGATCGTCGCCACCTGATCCTGCTGCTGCGCGTTGTTGCCGAAGGGAATCGCCGGGAGGACGAGCGGCCGGGCCCCGCGGGCCGCGGCGAGCGCCGCCGCGCCCTCGGCGATGCCGACCGCCTCGATGACGTCGGTGCCGTGCGGCAGGTGCCAGCCATGCGCCTCGGTGGCCCCCCAGGGGAGGATCGCGACCTGCGGGCGGTCGCCGAGCAGCTGACGGTAGTTCGCCTCGAGCAGCACGTGGGCCCTGGGGCCGGACGAGTCGGACATCGGATCGCTCCGTCGGAGGATGCGGCAGGATCGGGCCGCACGTCCCCGTATGATGCCACCGTCGTCGCCGCTCACCATCCCGTGCCGCCAGGGGGTGGCGATTCCGCCGTCCGGTGACGAGATCGGTCCCCTTCCCCGTCCCGTGGACGCCGCATGCACCGCATCCTCGACCTGCTCGCGAATGCCTTCCCGGTGTGGGTGCTGGCCGCCTGTGGCGTGGCGCTCGTCGAGCCGGCTGCGTTCACCTGGTTCCGCGGCGATGCGATCGTCGTCGCGCTCGCCTTCATCATGCTGGGCATGGGTGTGACGCTCACCGTGGACGACTTCGTGCGGCTCGCGCGGCGGCCGGTGCCGGTCGTCGTCGGGTTCGCGGCCCAGTTCGTCATCATGCCGGCGCTCGGCTGGCTGGTGGCCATGCTCTTTCGCCTCGACACGCCGTTCGCGCTGGGGATCATCCTCGTCGCCTGCTGTCCGGGCGGCACTGCGTCCAACGTGGTGACCTTCATCGCACGGGCCGACGTCGCGCTGTCCGTGCTGATGACCACCTGCACGACGCTCGCCGCCGTGATCCTCACGCCCCTGCTCGTGAAGCTGCTCGCCGGACGTCTCGTCGAGGTCGACGCGGTGGCCCTCTTCCTCTCGACGCTGCAGGTGGTGGTGATCCCGGTCGTCGTGGGCGTGCTCGTCAACCGCTTCCTGCCGGCCGCGGTGCGCGCGACGCAGCCCTTCGCGCCGCTGGTGAGCGTGATTCTCATCGCCCTCGTCTGCGCGAGCATCATCGGTCAGAACGCGGCGGCCGTCCGCACCAGCGGCGTGTGGCTGCTGGCCGCGGTGACCACGCTCCACGCGGGTGGCTTCGCGTTGGGCCGGCTGGTCGGGCTCGTGATCGGCTATCCGCCGGCCGTCGGCCGTGCGATCGCCATCGAGGTGGGGATGCAGAATTCCGGGCTGGGGGTCGTCCTGGCCCAGCGGCACTTTCCAGCCGATCCGCTCGCGGCCGTTCCGTGCGCCATCTCCTCGGTCGTGCACTCCGTGCTCGGCAGCGCCCTGGCCGGCTGGTGGCGGCTGCGGCGAGACCCGACCGACGAACGGGTCACTTCCCGTTGACCGAACCGAAGTGGATGCCCCTGTGACGCTGCAGCGCCTTCGCCGATTCCGCGGGCAGGCGCCCGGCCAGATCGGCGGGAAAGAGGAACCCGGAGCTTCCCTTCGCCCGATGCGTGAGGAGCACCTGGGCGGTCGGCGAATCGAGTTCGGCGACCGACGGGAGCGAGATGATCGTCTGGCAGTTGATGAGCGCGCCGGCAAGGTCGGGCGAGAGCGTCGAGATTCCGAAGAACTCCACCGGGGCCTTGCGCTTGCGGATCGCCTCCGCGGCGTCCGGATGCAGTGAGGTGACGCTCGTCAGCGACAGCATGCCGTCCTGCTTCTCGAGCGCCTTGAGCACCTCGGGAGAGGGCGGGTCGCCGAGGGTCTTGAGGGCCGCGAGTTCGAGGGTGCCTCGATTGGTCAGCAGGACCGCGAGCGCCTCCTGGCTGATCTGCTCGAGCGCGTCGAAGTCGAGCGTGCCCCGATGTCGCGCGAATCCCTTGACGCACTCGTCGTCGAGCGTCGTGAGCGCCGGCAGCGAGATGCTGCCCGATGTCCCGACGAATCCCTTCGCCGCCTCGGGAGTGAGCGTCGTGAGGGCCGGGAGCACGAGGGCGTCCTTGCGGTTGGCGAGACGGTTGGCGAGTCCCGGGTGATCGAGCGTCTGGAGCCCCTCGAGATGGAGGTCCCCCCTGCTCTTGGCGAGGACGTTGGCGACCTCTTCCGGCACCTGCTTGACGAGCGGCAGCGTCACGGGAGTGCCCTGTGTCGCGAACTTCATGGCGAGCGGCACCGAGTCGAGGACCGTGAGTCCCTCGAGCGAGATCTGGGCGCGGGACTGGGCGAGCGCGAAGGCGGCCGCCGGATCGAGGGTCGCTACGCCGTCGAGTTTCAGCGATGCCGGGTTGGCCGCGAGCGCCTGGGCCGTTTCGGGCGGCAGCTGGCGGATGCTGTCGAGCGTGATGCCGCCGCGGTTCATGGCGAGGATCGCCGCCACGTTCGGCTTGAGGTCGCGGAGCGCCCGCAGCGAGATCGCGCGGTTGGCGCGCACGAGCGTCTGGGCCTCGAGCTCGTTGAGCGAGGTGGCGGTCTCGGTGTCCACGGCGACGGCCGCGCTCTTCGCGAGCGCGATCGTCGCGAAGAGCAGGATGAGCACGCGGCCGGCCGGCCTCACACCGAACGCCGTGGTGCGCGGTCCCATCACGGGCTCCATCGGCGTCGTCATGGAAGGGCACTCCCTTGGCTGGCCCGTCGCCGCAGGACGGCGGCGGATGAGCGGGCGCGGACGGTTGGCGACGGACCGCGGTCGTGAACGCGGGGGGCTCGCGGCGTCAGCGGGTGTCGCCTTCCGGCGCCGGGGCGTCCCTCAGGCAGTAGAGCACATCACCCGTGCGCACGAGAAGCGTCCCGTTGACCGCGGCGATGCCGTACTGCGTGCGGCCGCCGAACATGGCGGCACCACGCCGCCGTTCCTCGGTGGCCTCGCGAGCGGCCGCCGCGGGATCGACCGCGACGCTGTCGGGATCCCAGAGCACGTTTTCCGCGAGCACCTGCCAGCGCGGTCCTGCCGCGATCACGGTCGTCGTGCCGTCCTTGCCGAACAGGTACACCCGGTCGCCCACGCACAGGGGTGTCGCCCAGACCGACTGCGCGGCGCGCTCTTCGTAGTGCGGTTCGCCGGTGGCGGCGTCGAGGCAGACGACGACGCCGGCCCGATTGACGAAGTAGGCGCACGCACCATGCACGACGGGCGACCCGAACGACGGTGTCGCGCGCTGGGTGCGCCAGAGCACCTGCGGCGCCCATGCGTCCGCCTGACGGGTCGCCGTGAGCAGCAGGTTCGAACGCCGCGCCCCTTCCGCGTTCTGTCCCTCTCGGCCGGCGGAGGCGCCGACGAGAAACCGGCCGGTGCCCACGTCGATCGGCGTCGCGGCGGTGTTGCCACCGAGCCCGTCGAGGGTCCAGAGTCGCGTGCCGGTCGCCGGATCGTAGGCATCGACGGTCCCGGCGGAGCTGACCACGACCTGTGGCTGGCCGTCGATCGTCACGACGGCCGGCGAGCTCCAGCTCGTGCGGCTCGTGCGATCCTGTTTCCAGAGCGTGGCCCCGTCCGCCTTGGAGAGCGCGACGAGATAGGACGGCCCCTCGTCGTCCACGAGCACGAACAGACGGTCCTCGAGATGCGTCGGCGAGGCGGCGAGCCCGAATCGGTTGCTGAAGCGGCCATACTCCCTCGAGAGCGACCGCTGCCAGCGCGGCCGGCCGTCGTGCGCGAGTGCGACGATGTCACCGCTCTCGAAGAAGGCGTAGACACCATGGGCGTCGACGACCGGCGTGGGGGCGGCGCGGCTCACGTACAGGCTGTTCTCCACCGGATCGCTCGAGGCAAGGCTGTGCCGCCAGCGCTCGCGTCCGTCGGAGACGGAGAGGCAGAGGACGTGGCACGTGTCCTTCATCGGGCCCTCGACCGCCGTCAGGCAGAGCACGTCACCGAAAATCACGGGGCTCGACTGGCCATGGCCCGGGAGCCGTGTCTGCCAGGCGACGTTCTCGGTGGGACTCCACCGCAGCGGCAGCGTGGCGGGATCGAGCGGCGTGGCGCCGGCCCCGAGGAACGCCGGCCACGAGACCTCGGTCGTCGTGGCGAGGAGGAACAGCAGCAGGAGGGGATGCATCGTGGCGTTTCCGGAGGAGTCGAATCGCGCGGGGCCGGGTGCGGTTCCGTGGCCGACCCTCCATCATCATCGCAGCAGGCATCGGCGACGCAGAAGATGGGCAGTCTGGGTGGCCTTGTCGGGTGGTCGGCCGAATGGTATTTCCCGCCACGGCCTCGCGGCCCGAGGCTCCGCGCCGACACAGGGCTCCGCTCATGCCGATCCCCATGCCTTCCTGGCGTCACGTTCCCGGACGTGCCGGGTGTGTGCGCGCCGCGCTGATCGTCTCGATCGCCCTCGCCGCCGTCGCTCCCGCGTCCGCCGCCGAGCGCGAAAGCCCCCTCGTGCCGCTCGACATGTCGAGCCCGCGAGCGACGCTCCATGGCTTCATGGAGACGGTCGATCGGATCGCGGCGAACTTTCGTGAGCCGGATCGTGGCCGGGCGGTGCGGGCCGAGAACGTGAGGCTCCTCGAGCGGATCCTCCGCTGCCTCGATCTCTCGGCGGTGCCGCCCTCGCTCGTCGATTCCCAGGGGCGCGAGGCGGCGGTGCATCTCAAGGAGGTGCTCGATCGGATCGAACTGCCGTCGCCCGAGGCCATTCCCGATGCCGACGCCGTCAAGACCGGTGCCATCGATCGCTGGCGTCTGCCGGGCACCGAAATCGTCCTCGTGCGCGTCGCGACGGGCGCCCGCGCGGGCGACTTCGTCTTCTCCGCGGACACGGTGGATCGCGCGGCCGAGTTTTTCGCGCGGGTTCGCGCCCTGCCCTACCGGGCCGACGCGGGCAGCCCGGGGCTCTTCGACGCCTACGTGCAGCTGGGCGGGTGGATGATTCCCGAGTGGTTCATCCGTTCGTTGCCCGAGTGGGCGCACGCGCAGATCGGCGGGGGGGCGGGGGG
>DNLZ01000414.1:0-145 GCA_003488325.1 Planctomycetaceae bacterium | reverse complement strand
GCGCACGCGCAGATCGGCGGGGAGACGGTGTGGCAGTGGCTGGCCACGCTCCTCGTCGTGGCGATGGCGTGTCTCGTGGCGTTCGCCGCCTGGCGGGTGCGCCGCCATGCACACGACACGAATCGGCTCCAGGGGCCCCGGCCGC
>DNLZ01000428.1 GCA_003488325.1 Planctomycetaceae bacterium | reverse complement strand
CATTGGCCGGGCTATCCTTAACAACCACGCCCCCGCGCTCCTCAAGATCAACACCGGCATCGCGCGGATGGGCTACCCGTGCACGGGATCGTGGGTGACCTACGGCCTCGGCAGCGAGAACAGCGACCTGCCGGGGTTCGTCGTCATGTACGACACGAAGGGCCGCGGCCTGCCCAAGGGCTACGCCACCAACTGGTCGGCGGGCTTCCTGCCGGGGGTCTTCCAGGGCACCGGCATCGACACCGCCGGCACGCCGATCCCCAACCTCGCCCGCGACGCGGCGCTCACCGACGCCCAGCAGCGTGCCCAGTTCTCGCTCGCCGCCCGGCTCAACGGGCTCCATCGGGCGACGACCGGTGACGATGCGGCCCTGCAGGCCCGCATCGAGAGCTTCGAACTCGCGTATCGCATGCAGATGGCGGCACCCGAGGCGCTCGATCTATCGAGCGAGACGAAGGAGACGCACGACCTCTACGGCCTCGACGACTCCACCTGCGGCCACTTCGCGAAGCAGTGCCTCATCGCCCGTCGGCTCGTGGAACGCGGCGTGCGCTTCATCCAGATCTACTCCGGCGGCGAGGAGAACCAGCGCAGCTGGGACGGTCATTCCGACATCCTCGGCAATCACTCGGGCTTCGCCGCCGAGACCGACCGGCCGATCGCCGCCCTGCTCGAGGATCTCGCCCGCCGCGGGCTCCTCGACGAAACGCTCGTCATCTGGGGCGGCGAGTTCGGCCGCCTGCCGATCGCGCAGAAGGGGGACAAGCCCGGCCGGGACCACAACCCGCACGCCTTCACCGTCTGGATGGCCGGCGGCGGCGCGCGGGGCGGCGTGACGCACGGCGCCACCGACGAATTCGGCTTCAAGGCCGCCGAGGATCGCGTGAGCGTCAACGACCTGCACGCCACGATCCTCCACCTGCTCGGCATGGATCACAAACGGCTCACCTACCGGTTCAACGGCCGCGACTTCCGGCTCACCGACGTGGCCGGCACCGTGGTCGCCCCCGTGGTGGGCTGAACACCACCGAGCCGCAGAGTGCCCCTCCTGCCGTTCCCGGAAACCCCGCGTGCCACACCGTAAGCGCCGTCGGCGACGCCCGCGTCATCGCGACCTCGCGGCCTCGATCGCCGCGGCCACACAGCCTTCCGCCTCGCCGGCCACCCTGCGGCTCGTCGCCTGCGACGGCACGACCACCCGGGAAACCGTCGTCCAGCGACCCGAGGCGCTCGCCCCGGAGCGCGAGCAGTGGCCCGTGCTCTGGATCGACGTCGAGGGCCTCGACGACCTCGCGACGATCCGCGAAATCGGCCAGATCTTCGGGATCGGCGACCTCGCGCTCGAGGATGCGGTCACGCCGGACGAGCGGCCCAAGGTCGAGGTCTTCGGCCACCAGGTGCTCATCGCCGTCCGCATGGCCCGCTACGACGGCGACTCGGTCGTCACCGATCCGATGGCGATCTTCCTCGGTGATCGGCACGTGATCACGTTCCACGACCGGTCGAGCCACGATGGCTTCGAGGGCGTGCGCCAGCGGATCCGACAGCACCGCACGCGGATCGGCGAACTCGGCGCCGACCACCTCTGCGCGCTTTTACTCGACGCGGTGATCGACGGGTATTTCCCGGTGCTCGAGCGGTTCGGCGACCGGCTCGAGGAGCTCGAGGAGGAGGCCCTCGAGTCGCCGACCCGCCAGACGCTCGCCCGCATCCACGACGTGCGGAACGATCTCATGACGCTCAGGCGCGCGCTCTGGCCGACGCGCGACGTGCTCCACGCCCTGGGCCGCGAGTCGACCGCCTACGTCGGCGACCATGCCCGGAGCCACTTCCGCGACTCCTACGATCACACGATGGAACTGCTCGACCTCATGGAGAGCTACCGTGAGATCGGCAGCGACCTGCGCGACATCTATCTCGCGAGCATCAACAACCGCATGAACGACGTGATGAAGGTGCTCACGGTGATCGCCACCGTGTTCATGCCGCTGACGTTCATCACCGGGTACTACGGCATGAACTTCCACACCGACTCACCCTGGAACATGCCGCTTTTGCGGTTTCGCTACGGGGCGTTCGTCGCGGCCGGGATCATGCTGGCCACCACGCTCGGCATGGTGGTGTTTTTCTGGCGCCGCGGCTGGCTGCGCCGCTGGCACTAGCGCTATTCCAAGATGGGCGCACGAGGGACAGACACTCCTGGCACGCGAAGCCGGTCCCTCACCCGTCGTGGCGCACGCTTTCCAGCGTGCGAATGCGGCTATGCGTACCGGAAGACGGGCCACTGCCCGAGAGACCCTGACTCCGAGGACCTCGGTCTGTTCGCCCTTCCTCCCGGGTTCGCACGCCAGAAGGCGTACGCCACATCGGCAACGTGCGAAAGGGACAGGCACCGTTTGCGGCACGTGCTGTGGAACTGCTGCGTCGGCGAGAGCCAACGGAGCCAGTCCCTGGGTGGAATCGCCACGTCGTCGCTCCACCTACGCAGGACCTGCTCCAGCGCAGCGTCAGATTTTCGGGGCCGCTCATCCGACTCGGTTAGTCGGGGCGGCGTGGTCGCTCCGGGCGTTCCCCGCCCTCGCTGAAGCCAGGGCCACCGTCGG
>DNLZ01000183.1 GCA_003488325.1 Planctomycetaceae bacterium | reverse complement strand
ATCGGCGATCCGGTCGTCGCTCCACGCCCTCGGCGGAGGAACCGGTCCGGCGGCGCGGCCGATCCCACCCCCGGTCACTCGGGAAACAGTCGCGTCGAAAGGTAACGCTCGCCGAGGTCGGGCAGCACCACGACGACGAGCCTGCCCGCATGTTCGGGCCGCCGCGCCACCTGGAGCGCGCCCCAGGCAGCCGCACCGCAGCTGATGCCGCACATGAGGCCTTCGCGCTTCGCCATCTGACGGGCCGTCTCCATCGCGTCCTCGTCGTCGACCTTCACGACCTCGTCGATGACGTCCAGATTGAGGATGTCGGGAATGAAGCCGGCGCCGATGCCCTGAATCGTGTGCCGGCCCGGCTTGATCGGCTCGCCGGCGAGCTTCTGCGAGATGACGGGGCTGTTGGCCGGCTCGACCGCCACGACGCGGACGGAGGGCTTGCGGCTCTTGAGCACCTCGCCGACGCCGGTGATCGTCCCGCCCGTCCCCACGCCGCAGACCACGATGTCCACCTGCCCCTCGGTGTCGCGCCAGATCTCCTCGGCGGTGGTCCGCCGGTGCACGTCGGGGTTGGCCGGGTTCTTGAACTGCTGCGGCATGAAGTACTGGCTTGACGAGCGGCTGATCTCCTCGGCATGCCGCACGGCGCCCGGCATCCCCTCGGCGGCCGGCGTGAGCACGAGCTCGGCGCCGAGCGCCTTGAGCATCCGCCGGCGCTCGAGGCTCATGCTCTCGGGCATCGTGACGCGGAGCTTGTAGCCGCGGGCCGCGCAGACGTAGGCGAGCCCGATGCCCGTGTTGCCGCTCGTCGGCTCGATCACGACCGTGTCGGCGCCGATCCGGCCGTCGCGCTCGGCCGCGTCGATCATCGCGCAGGCGATGCGATCCTTCACGCTCCACAGCGGGTTCATGTTCTCGATCTTGCCCGCGACCGTGGCCACGCAGCCCTCCGTGACGCGGCGCAGAAGGACGAGCGGGGTGTGTCCGATGCACTGCGTGATGTCGTCGCGGATGCCGGCAGGCAGTTTCGTCGTGACCATGGAATCCCTCCGTTGAGCGGCGGGGCGCCCAACCGGCATCCCCCGCATCCCCGGCATTATCGGCAGAGTCGTCCGGGAAGTTGAAGGGCGACCGGCGGTTTCTGCGAGACGGCCCGACGGGGGCTCTCAGTCGAGCCGCTTCACTTCGAACCGACGGTAGTGCACCTCGCTGTCGGGGTCGTGGCCCTGCAGGGCGAAGAGTCCCTCGGAGAGCCGCCGGGTGCCGGTCACACCTTCCGGCTCGACGAACTCGAAGAGCACCCGACCGTCGACCGACACCCGCACGGCCTTGCCCTGGACGACGACCTCGAGCAGGAACCACGTGTCGTCCTGCGCCGGCGGCGTGAAGTTCTTGACGACATTGTAGATGCTGCCCGTGCGGACCGGGTCGCGCTGGGTGTTGTTGACCTGCACCTCGTAGCCGGTCTGCGGCCACCCGTCGTCCTGGAAACGCGAGTGGATGAAGACGCCCGAATTCGAGCCGGGCCGGGTCATCACCTCGGCACGCAGGTGGAAGTTGCGGAAGACGGGCGGCGCCTCGGGATTCGCCCCGACGTAGAAGAGGTGACTGCGCGGGCCATGGCAGACGATCGCCCCATCGACCACCTTCCAGGTCGAGGGATTCTCGGATGGCTTCCAACCTGCCAGACTCTTCCCGTCGAAGAGTGGCTCGAAGCCGTCGTCCGCGGCACGGGTCGCCCCGCCGGCCGTCATCAGGCCGGCGGCCGCGAGGATCGCCGCGCCGAGTCGTCCAGCCGGGGATCGGCGAACCGCCACCGTCGTTGCTGCGTATCGCATGCACATGCTCCGTGAGTCCAGTTCCGCGAGGGATCGCGACATCGACGCCACGACCGCGGCCGGCCCTCGCATCGCAGAAGATACGACGGGCGCGGCAGGGCTGCCACCGACCGCCGCACCGACTTCCCCCGCGGATGCCGACCGCGCCCTCGTGTGCATCGACACCGACGTGTCGCTCGCGGGGGATCCAGCCCGGGAGTGGCTCGTCGTCACCCGGGCCGGGCTGACCGTCCAGGTCGAGCCGCCACCCGGCCCCGCCACGCCGATCCGCCGGATCGGCTGGGCCGCCATCTCGAAGGTGCGGACGACGGCCGGCCTCGGCGGCGGCACGCTCCAGGTGCGGGTCGACGGCGGCTGGATCGACGTCGTGCGCTACTCCAACGCGTTCGCCGGACGCTTCCACAAGGTGTCGCGGGCGCTCGAGCGGCACCGCGAGGGCGCCGCCGGAGACATCGCCATCGACGGCCCGCTCGATCCGCCGCGGTGTCCCTCGTGCGACCTGCGTCTCGAGACGGCCGACGACAGCTGTCCGCGCTGCCTCCAAAAGGGGCAGATCCTCCGACGGGTCGGCGAACTGCTCGCGCCCTACTCCCGCGGGGCGGTGCTGCTCGTGGTGCTCACGTTCCTCGGCGTCGTGGCCGAGCTCGTGCCGCCGAAGCTGCAGCAGTACATGGTCGACCGGATCCTGTCGGCCCGCACCGACGACCCGGGCGGCACGGCCCTGCCCGACTTCCGCACGGCGCTTCTGCTCGTGGTGCTGGCGCTGGCGTTTTCGCGGGTGCTGCTCTCGGCGGTCGGCGTGCTCAAGGGCCGCCTCGCGACGGCGATCGGCACGGGGATCACGGCGACGCTCCGGGACGCGATGGTGCGCAAGCTCCAGGAGCTCTCGGTGGCGTACTACGACCGCCACCAGGTCGGATCGATGATCAGTCGGGTGGCCCACGACAGCGAGGTGCTCCACGGGCTCGTGCACCAGTTCACGGGCGGCTTCCTCCTCCAGATCGTCCAGCTCGTCGCGGTGGGTGGCATGCTCGTGTGGATCAACCCGAAGCTCGCGCTCTACACGCTCATTCCCGTGCCCCTGGTGGTGCTCGGGTCGTGGATCTTCTGGAAGCACGTCTACCCGAAGCACTACCGGCTGTGGGACGCCTCGAGCAAGCAGATGTCGCGGCTGTCCGGGATGCTCTCGGGCATCCGCGTCGTCAAGGCCTTCGCGCAGGAGCCGCGCGAGCAGGGCCGCTTCCACGAGTCGAGCGACCACCTGCGGCAGTGGCGGCAGTGGGTGGAGCACACCAACACGACCTACGCCGCCTCGATGCAGATCGTCTTCAGTCTCGGCGGCCTCATCGTCTGGTACGTCGGCGGTCGCGACGTGATCGGCGGCGACATGACGCTCGGCCAGCTGATCGCCTTCCTCGCGTACCTCGCGATGTTCTACGCGCCGCTGGGGGCGCTGTCGCACTTCACCACGTGGCTCACGAGCTTCCTGTCGGGGAGCAAGCGGGTGCTGGAACTGCTCGACACGCCCGCCATGGTCACGGAGCCGGCGAATCCAGAGCCCTGGAACGACGTCCGTGGCGAGATCCGCTTCGACAACGTCACGTTCGGGTACGACCGGAACCAGCCGGTCCTGCACGACGTCTCGTTCACCGTGAGACCGGGCGAGATGGTCGGCATCGTCGGTCGCTCGGGATCGGGGAAGACCACGCTGGTCAATCTGCTCGCACGGTTCCACGACGTGCAGGAGGGCACGATCTCCGTCGATGGCATCGACGTGCGCCGGCTCGCCACCCGCGATCTCCGCGGGCGCCTCGGGATCGTGTTTCAGGATTCGTACCTCTTCCGCGGGACGATCTGGAAGAATCTCGCCTACGGCCGACCGGAAGCGACGATCGAGGAGGGGCTCGCCGCGGCCAAGGCGGCGGGCGCCCACGACTTCCTCTGCCGGCAGCCGCTCGCCTACGAGACCCTGCTCGGAGAGCGGGGCGCGGGGCTCTCCGGAGGCGAAAAGCAGCGACTCTCGATTGCCCGCACGCTCCTCTACGACCCACGGATCCTCGTGCTCGACGAGGCCACGAGCAGCATCGATGCCGAGGCGGAGCGGGCGATCCAGGAGGCGCTCGCGGTGCTCGTCCGCGGCCGCACCACGATCGCGATCGCCCACCGGCTGTCGACGCTGCGCAATGCCGATCGCATCCTGGTCTTCGACCGGGGACGCCTGGCGGAGGAGGGGTCGCACGCGGCGCTGCTCGAATCCGACGGGATCTACGCGAGGCTCGTCCGGATTCAGACGCAGGTCTCGAAGCAGCCGACGATCGACACGCTGCTCGTCGAGGAGCCGGAGCCCGTGGGCGGCGCGGCGGACGGGCGGTCCGCGTCCGGGATCGAGTGGCTCGAGCCCGGACGACACCGCTTCGTCGTCGGCGACCATGGGCGGATCGAGATGGAGTCGGTGGACGGCCCCGCTGCCCGCGGCGTGTTCGTGCTGCGCACGTTCCCGGCATCCCATCCCGAGTCATACCTGTCGGTGCGCGGCTGGGAGGAGGACGGCGAGGAGGTCGAACTCGGCATGATTCGCACGCTGGCGGACTGGGACGAGGCGGGCCGCACGATCGTTCTCGAAGCCCTGCGTCGCAGCGCACTCGTCCGGCGCATCGACCGCGTGCATGCCGTGCGACTGGCGCATGGCTACCTCGATTTCGACGTCGAGACGGACGTCGGCCGGCGCGGCTTCACCACGCGCTGGACCCAGAGCCAGGCCGTCGACTTCGGGGACGAGGGCAAGCTGCTCCTCGACACCGAGGAGAACCGCTGGGTGATTCCCCGAGTCGACGCGCTGCCGAAGGCCGATCGTGAGCGATTCCTGCAGTACGTCTACTGGTAGAAATCCGACAAAACGGCGCGATGGGAACGGATGTGCGGCCCCGGTCGTCGGCCTCCCGCCTGCCGGCCCGTCCCGGTTCCTTGCGGCACCTTCGGCCGACCACTACAACCGTCCGAGCGGTTCGCCCATGGACGGCCCGCCCGGACGTCCGGGCCGGATCACACTCGTCACGGAAGACGGGACACCCGCATACGGGTTCGATTCCTTCCTTCTGGAGATGCGTGGATGAATATCGTGGATCTCATTTCGGGGCAGCTGTCCGGCGACGTGCTGGGAAAGCTCGGCGGTCTGATCGGAGCCGATGAGTCGCAGGCACGTTCGGCGACCGGTGCCGCCGTGCCGGCGCTCCTGCAGATTTTCGGCAAGATGGCCTCCTCGCAGGGCGGTGCCGACCAGCTCGCCAAGGCGATGGGCGGTCTCGATCTCTCGATGCTCGGCAACCTCGCGGGGATGCTCGGCGGCGGACAGGCCTCCGGCCTCGAGAAGATCGGTGGCAGCCTCCTCGGCTCGCTCCTCGGCGGCGGCTCGGGTGGCGGCACGGCATCGCTCCTCACGAGCCTGCTCGGCACGTTCCTCAAGATGAACCCCGGCACCGTGAAGTCGCTGCTCACCTACCTCGCGCCGATCGTGCTCGGGGTGGTGGCGAAGCAGTTCACGGGTCGGCCCGATGCCTCGGGCGTCTCGCGGCTCTTCTCGGAGCAGGCCTCCAACATCTCCCGCGCGGTGCCGGGCGGGCTCTCGCTCGACAGCGTGATGTCGGCCATGTCGGCCGTCGGCGGCTCGAGCGTCCAGCCGGCTCGTCACGGCGGCCACGGCCACGCTCCCGAGCCCTCGTCCTCCGGGCTCCCCGGCTGGCTCATTCCGCTGCTGCTGCTCGGAGCCATCGGTGCGGGTCTCTACCTCTGGCAGAACAAGCCCGCCGACCAGGCCGTCGCCCCGCCGGCCCCCGCCGTGCGCATGCCGGACGAGGTGGTCATGGAGGAGACGATCGAGCGCAAGGGCGACACGGTGGTGGACCGCACCGCGGTCATCGAGCGGGTCGCCGGTGACGTGAAGGCCGTGGTGACGGAGGAGGTGTTCAAGCTCCCCGAGAACCTGGGCGAGGCCGCCGATGTCGTGAAGGGTCTTGCGGGCATGTTCGGCGATATGACCAAGGCGTTCGAGGGAGTGAAGGACGCGGCGTCGGCCGAGGCGGCCCTGCCGACGTTCGAGGCCTTCGCACCGAAGGTCGAGGCGTTGCAAAAGCAGACGGCCGACCTGCCCGAGGCGAGCCGGACGCTCGTGGGCGAGTTCGTGGCGAACGGCCTGAAGACGCTCGGTCCGATCGTCGAGAAGGTCCTCGCCCTGCCGGGAGTGAAGGACCTGCTCGGCCCGGTCGTGGCGCCGATGGTCGAGACACTCACCAAACTGGCGGGCTGAGCTGGCAACGGCCCGCGGCCGCGGCCCACGCGATGATGCGACAGAGACCCGTCCGGGCCGCACAGGCCCGGACGGGTTTTTCATGCGCCCGTGGGGCGGCAGGGGACTCGAGCGACATCCGTCGCGGTCACTCGTCGTTCCCGCGGAGGGTCGCGAGCACCGTGTAGTCCTCGAGCGTCGTGGTGTCGCCGACGGTCTCGCGTCCGGCGGCAACATCCTTCAGCAGGCGCCGCATGATCTTGCCGCTCCGCGTCTTGGGGAGCGCCGCCGCGAAGTGGATGTCGTCGGGGACGGCGAGCGCGCCGATCTGGTGACGCACGTGCTTCCGCAGGGCGTCCTTGAGCGCGTCGTTCGGCTCGCCACCCCGCAGCGTGACGAAGACGGCCACGGCCTCCCCCTTGACCTCGTGCGGCCGGCCCACCGCGGCCGCCTCAGCGACGCTCGGATGACTGACCAGCGCGCTTTCGATTTCGATCGTGGAGAGCCGATGGCCGGCGACGTTGAGCACGTCGTCGATGCGGCCCATGATCCAGTAGTAGCCATCGGCGTCCTGCCGGGCGTTGTCGCCGGCGAGGTATTTGCCGGGCACGCGCGACCAGTAGGCCTCGCGAAACCGCTCGTCGTTGCCCCAGATGCCGCGGAGCATCCCCGGCCAGGGCGCGTTCATCACGAGCCAGCCGCCCTGCCCCTGCTCCACCGGCCGACCCTCGGCATCGACGATCTCCGGCACCACCCCTGGGAGCGGGAGCGTGCAACTGCCCGGCTTCGTGGGAGTGCACCCCGGCAGGGGGCTCATCATGATGCCGCCCGTCTCGGTCTGCCACCATGTGTCGACGATCGGGCAGCGCGTGCCGCCGATCACCTCGTGGTACCAGATCCAGGCCTCGGGATTGATGCCCTCGCCGACGGTGCCGAGCAGCCGCAGGCTCGAGAGGTCGCGTCCCTCGATGTGCTGCATGCCCCACTTCATGAACGAGCGGATCGCCGTGGGCGCCGTGTAGAAGATCGTCGGCTTCTCCTGCTCGATGATCTCCCAGAATCGGCCTTCGTGCGGGGCGTTGGGCGCGCCCTCGTAGATGAGGATGCTCGCCCCCGCGGCGAGCGGACCGTAGGTCACGTAACTGTGGCCGGTGATCCAGCCACAGTCCGCCGTGCACCAGAAGAGGTCGTCGTCGCGAAGGTCGAAGACCCACTCCGCCGTCGTCTTCGCCCAGAGCACGTAGCCGGCGGTCGTGTGCTTGATGCCCTTCGGCTTTCCGGTCGAGCCGCTCGTGTAGAGGATGAACAACGGCGCCTCGGAGTCCATCGCAGCCGGAGGCGTGTCGCACGGCATGCCGTCCACCACGTCGTGCCACCAGCGGTCGCGACCGGCGGTCATGGAAACGGGCTGGCCGGTGCGTTTGAGCACGATCACGTGCCGCACGGAGGGGGACTTCGTCAGCGCCTCGTCCACGTTGGCCTTGAGCGGCAGTTTCGCGCCGCGGCGCCAGCCGCCGTCCGCGGTGATCACGGCCACGGCCTGTGCGTCGTTGTTGCGATCGGCGATGGCCTCGCTGGAGAACCCGCCGAAGATCACCGAATGCACCGCACCGATCCGCGCGCACGCGAGCATCGCCACCACGAGCTCGGGCGTCATCGGCATGTAGATCGAGACCACGTCGCCGGGCTTCACACCGAGCCGTGAGAGCCCGGCGGCGAGCCTGCAGACCTCCGCGTGCAGCTCCCGATACGTGAGCGTGCGTCGTTCGCCGGTAGGCTCACCGACCCAGACGAGGGCCGTCTTCTCGCCGCGGCCTGCGGCGAGGTGGACGTCGAGACAGGCGGCCGACGCATTCGTGAGGCCGCCGCGGAACCAGACCGCATCGGGCGGCTGCCAGTCGAGCACCGTGTCGTAGGGCCGCATCCATGGCAGCGCGCGGGCCCGTTCGTCCCAGAACGACGCGGGAGCGGTGCGGGCGGCTTCGTACAGCCTGCGGTACTCCTCGAGCGACCCGATCCTGGCCCGCTGCGAGAACGCCGACGGAGGCGGGAAGAGGCGATCCTCCTGCATCACGCTCGCGACGCGTCCGGCGTCGCCCGTCCCTGCCGCCTTGTGTGGCACGTTCATCGCTGGTCTGCTCCCCCAGAGGTGCATGTGGTTCGGTGGCGCGGAGGCCGCTCCGCCCGCAGGCGGCTGGAAGAGCAGAGCATCCGCTGCTCGCCCGGGCAATGCCCGGCCGCGGGGGCGGCAGCGCGCGCGACGTGTCGTGACACCCCCTCCCGCCTACGCCGGCGCCGCGGCCGGCCGTCCGGCCGCGAAGGGGCTTGCCGCCGCGTCGTCGCCGAAACTGATGCCGAGGGCGCGTGCGGCAAGCACGATCGACCGCGCCGGATCGACCCGGGAGAGTCTCGTGATCGCCTCGCTGATCGGCACGCTCTCCATGTTGGGAGGGCGGAAGCAGACCATCTCGCCGAACCGCCCCTCGTGCACGAGCCGCACCGCGTGGGCGCCGTATTCCGTGGCGAGGACGCGGTCGAAGGTCGTCGGACTGCCGCCGCGCTGAAGGTGGCCGAGCACGACGGTGCGCACCTCGCGCAGGAGCCGTCGACCGAGTTCGGCCGCGACGATCTCGCCGATGCCGCCGAGTCGCACCTGCTCCCTGGCCCCGCCGGTGCCTGCCGTGACGAGCCCTCCCTCCGGCAGCCGCGCCCCTTCCGCGACGACGACGAGCGTGAATCGCTTGCCCTCCGACTCGCGCTCGAGCACCTTGCGGCAGACGTTCTCGAACGTCCAGTCGATCTCGGGGAGCAGGATCACGTCGCCGCCGCCCGCGATGCCGGAGTGGAGCGCGATCCAGCCCGCGTGCCTCCCCATCACCTCGAGCACCATGATCCGCTCGTGGCTGGCGGCGGTCGTGTGCAATCGATCGAGCGCGTCGGTGGCGCAGTCCACGGCGGAGTCGAATCCGAAGGTGAATGCCGTCGCACCGAGGTCGTTGTCGATCGTCTTCGGGACGCCGACGACCGGAATTCCGCGCTCGTGGAACTGCTGGGCGATGGCGAGCGATCCATCCCCGCCGGCACAGACGAGGCCGCAGATCGAGAGCTGTCGGACCGTGGCCGCCACCTGGTCGAGCAGCGTTGGATCGATGCGCACCCGCTGATCCTCGCCGACGGTCGCGGCGAAGCGGCCCTTGTTGGTCGATCCGAGGATCGTGCCGCCCTGGGTGAGGATGCCCGCGGTGTTTCGCGCGTTGAGCGGCATGTAGCTCACCGGCTCGACGAGGCCCTCGTAGCCCCTCAGAAACCCGACGCAGTCGTAGCCGAGGCGCTCGCTGCTCTTGACGACCGCGCGAATGACCGCGTTGAGGCCGGGGCAATCGCCCCCGGACGTGAGGACGCCGACGGCGGGCTTGGCGGGGGGCATGGGCGGATTCCTGAGGGTGTGGTCGGGCCACGACACCGAACACCGGTCCGCCTGCGCCGG
>DNLZ01000184.1:1588-3393 GCA_003488325.1 Planctomycetaceae bacterium | reverse complement strand
GCGCGGGCCGCCGCGCCGCGGAGGGGTGAAGACGGGCGCGGCCGGCGGGGCGGCTCGGCCCGCCACGTCATCTTCTGGTTCGCCTGCGACGCCCACGTCGTCGTCCGCCGCACCGTCGGCCTGAAGCGCGATCCCCGCATCGACGCCGACGTCGTCGCCGACGATGTCGAGCGTGACCGGTGTCTGATCATGAATCCCGGAGAAGAGCCCGCGACGGTCGACCTCGAGGAGCGCGGCGGCGAGCACGGCGCACGGCCGCCCGCGGCGGCCTGCCTCGGTGGAGCATTTCGTCTCGAGCGTCATGCCCCCGCGTCGATGCGCCGACAGCTCGAGCACCACCTCGTGCTCCGTGCCGTCCGTCGCCACCGTGGCCCGCACCTGCCCCACGCGGGGACAGGCGATCGTGGATGTCGAAAGCCCGCGCGCCGCCCTGATGTCCGCCGGCTCGAAGAGATGGAAGAGTCGCTTCTCGAGGGTCTTCATGCAGTCGTCCGGAGGGTCCGGCGCCCGGCGGCGCGCAACACGCCACTGTACCCCGTCGCACCCCCGCGTGGCGAACGCGCCGCTCATCCGGCCTTTACGGTCGCCACGACCTCGAGGACGTTCTCGACGGGGGTCTGGGGAAGGACGCCGTGCCCGAGGTTGAAGATGTGGCCCGGGCGACCGGCCGCCCGGGCGAGAATCTCCCGGGTTCGACGCCGCACCGTCTCGCGATCCGCGAGGAGCACGGCCGGCTCGAGATTGCCCTGCACGGCGCGGTCGTGGCCGACGGTCTCCCACGCGCGGTCGAGATCGATCCGCCAGTCGATGCCGATCACCGACCCCCCCGCCTCGGCCAGCAGGGGGAGCAGCGCCGGATTCCCCGTGGCGAAATGGATCACCGGCGCCCGGCGGGACGCCTCCGCGATCGCCGTGCGGGCGTGGGGCAGCACGTACCGTCGGTAGTCGTCCGGTCCGAGGCACCCGACCCAGCTGTCGAAGAGCTGCACGACCTGGGCGCCGGCGTCGAGCTGGGCCACCAGGTATCGGCTCACCGCGCGCGCGAGCCGGTCGAGCAGGTCGTGCCATGCCGACTCATGGCGATACATGAGCGTCTTCGTGTGGAGCCACGCCCGGCTCGTCCCGCCCTCGATGCAGTAGCCGGCGAGCGTGAAGGGCGCTCCCGCGAATCCGATGACCGGAATGCTGGCATCGAGTCCCGCGCGGGTCGCGCGCACGACGTCCATCACGAAGCCGACGCGGTCGACGTCTTCCAGATCCCGTACCCGGGCCACGTCGGCCGGCTCGCGAACAGGGTTGTGGATGACCGGCCCCTCGCCGGCGGTGAACTCCAGATCGAGCCCCATCGGTTCGAGCAGCGGCAGCAGGTCGCTGAAGATGATGGCGGCGTCCACGCCGAGCCGCTGCACGGTGGCGATCATCACCTCGGCCGAGAGCCGGGGCGTCTTGCAGAGCTCGAGGAACCCGACCTTTTCGCGGACGGCACGGTATTCCGGCAGATAGCGGCCCGCCTGCCGCATCAGCCAGATCGGCGTCCGTTCGACCGGCTCGCACCGGCAGGCCCGCATGAAGAGCGACTGACTGAAGCGGTCGCATGGGGGGGGCTGAACGCTGGGCTGCTCCATGGAGCGGAGTATACGACGGTCCCGACGCGAGCCGGTCCCGGGCCGCTTTTTCGGGGGCGTGCCCCGGTCCGTGGCGACACCACCGCACGGACTACGATAGAAGGGTCGATCCGGGCGACGCGCGCGGCCGC
The DNA here is from genome assembly GCA_003488325.1 of Planctomycetaceae bacterium. Classification (GTDB taxonomy): domain Bacteria; phylum Planctomycetota; class Planctomycetia; order Pirellulales; family UBA1268; genus QWPN01. The sequence goes on along the minus strand of DNLZ01000184.1, from coordinate 1,637 downwards.
ATCGGCACGGCGTCGCGCCACCTTCCACCCCCGCCCCCGCCGAGTCGGG
>DNLZ01000184.1:1134-1260 GCA_003488325.1 Planctomycetaceae bacterium | reverse complement strand
GCGGGCATCTCCGTCGTCTGTTTCGCGGCGAGTTATGCCGTCGCGCTGGCCTGCGAGGCACTGCGGCCCGTCTTCCGGTCGGGTGTCCGCGGTGTCGCGATGCTGGCCTTCGCCGCCGCCGGCCTC
>DNLZ01000184.1:482-828 GCA_003488325.1 Planctomycetaceae bacterium | reverse complement strand
GCCGCCGCCGGCCTCGTGGCCCACACGCTCTTCCTCGCCTGGCGTGCCGCGACCGAGCCGTCGCTGCCGCTCTCCAGTCCCTTCGACTGGTACCTGCTGGCCGCATGGCTGCTGGCGGCCGGCTCGCTGTGGTTGACGATCACCCAGCCCCGCACGCCGATCGGGCTCTTCGTGCTGCCGGTCGTGCTGATGCTGGTGGGCGCGGCCCAGCTCTCCAGCCGCCAGCCCTTCCCGCAGAGTCCGGCCACGCAGATCTGGGGCGCGATCCACGGCATGTTCAATCTCGCGGCGAGCGTGGCGGTGCTGCTCGGTGCGGTGGCCGGCGGCATGTGGCTGATCCAGGCGG
>DNLZ01000184.1:0-125 GCA_003488325.1 Planctomycetaceae bacterium | reverse complement strand
ATGCCGAGCCTCGAGCGACTCGCCCACGTCACCTCGCGCACACCGGGGATCGCCGCGTGGACGGCGGCGGCCGGCTTCGTGTCGGGCATCGTGCTCAACGCGGTCAATCGCCAGCGGGGGCTCCT
>DNLZ01000478.1:22045-25362 GCA_003488325.1 Planctomycetaceae bacterium | reverse complement strand
CGACGGCGACCGGCGGCGCGGGCGGGGGCGGTTCGTCCGTCAGCACCTCGGCAGGCGCGTTCGCATCGGCGACCCGCTGCTGCAGGCGGGGAAGCGCGGGTCCGGGCGGTGGCGATGCGGCGGCATCCTGCCGGTCTTCCTCCTCGAGGGCGACGGTCACGTCGACGACGGCACCGGGCACGAACGCGAGGGCCTGGCGAATCTTCGCCGCCAGGTACCGCTCCCGGGCCGCGGTTCGTCCGAGCTCGTCGTCAGCCGACGGCCCGAGCGGTTCCTGCTCGAGCGGACCGGCGTGGACCCGTCCGCTGCGGAGATCGGTCACCGCCACCCGCTCCGCCTCGAGACCGGCGATCGACGCGGCGACGAGCACGCGGATCGCCTGCACCCGCGACGCCTCGAGGGGAGTCTCGGCGTTGGTGCGGACGTTGACGCTCGCGGTCGGTGTGCGCTGCGCGGATGCCCCGGGAAATCCCGGCTTCTCGCCCGCGTCGTACAGCACCGACGCCCGCTCGATGCCCGGCATCGACCGGATCACGTGTGACAGCTCGTCCTGGATCGCCACGCGCAGGATCTCCTCCTGCACCGCCCTGCTCCGCCACGGGCTGTCGTTCTCGAGGGCGCGTCGGAGGCTGCTGCCGAACTCTCGTGGCATCGCCTGGGCATCGACCAACGCACGCATGTAGGCGGCATGCCGCTGGCGTGGCACCCACACGCGGCCACTCTCGGTGTGGTGGTCGGCCAGTTCGGCGCGATCGAGGGCCGCCTCGACGACGGCGAGTTCGGAGGCCGGCAGCACCGTGCCGGGCAGCAGCTCCACCTCCTCGGTGGAGGGCCGCTCATCGAGCAGCCAGATCGCCCAGCCGAACGCGGCGGCGACCAGGCCGAGCGCGATGATCTGCGACGGGGTGGGACGCCCGCGGTGGGCGGGGCGGCCGTCGGTCGAGGTCGGGGTGTCCATGGTATGCGGGTTCACGCGGCTCGAGCCGCGGCCTGGCGGTGGGGCAGTCGCAGGGTGACGGCCGTGCCTCCCTCGGCGCAGGCGAGGACGTCGAGGCTGCCACCGGCACGCTCGGCGGCGACGCTGTCGACCGATGCGAGTTCGCGAAAGGGGCCCGAGTCGGCCACCTCGATCTCGATCGCATGACCGGTGTCGACCGCGGTGACGAGGACCTCGCGCAGGGGCGGCACGTCGCTGTCGGGGTCGTCGCACGCCGCGGCCTTCACGGCCGAGCGGACGAGCGACTCGAGCAGCCGCCGGACGGCGGTCGCGTGACCGGGAACGACGATGCTCGCGTCGACGTCGCAGTCGATCTGCACGAGCGTGCTGCCGTCGCGTCCGCGGGGCAGCGACGGATCGACCGCCCGGGCGACGTCCGCGACGAGCGTGGCGAGGCGGATGACCCGCCCACCCGGCCGCTCGAGCGGCAGCAGGTCGGCGGCATCGGCATGATCGGATCGCGTCATGGGAACTCCCTCTCCCGGATTCATCCTCGAGCGTCAAACGACGGCGGCGTCAGCGACCGCACGCCGAGGCGATCGGCTCGACCGCGCCACACACGTCCTCCATCACCCAGCGGTTGACGTCGGCGAGCACGGCCGGGGACAGCGGGTCCCGCTCCGGATAGATGCGGACGGCGAGCATGGAGCCCGCGGCGTGGAACAGCCGCAGTGTTCGATCGAGCGCGCGGGCCGTGGCGGGGTCGGCATCACGGTGGCTGCAGAGGAGCATCGGGAGCCTCCGCACCTCCTGGAGTCTCCCGAAGGAGCCCTCGTCGAGCGGAAAGGAGCCGTCGAGCGATGCGGCGCCCGCGAACGCATTCGGGTGACGACAGGCGATGCGAAAGGCTTCGGTGCCGCCCGCCCCGACCCCGACGAGATAGGTCCGTCGTGGGTGGATCGCGAGCTGGCGACGGACCGCGTCCACGGCGCGCCAGACGGCGGCTTCGCGATCGGCGCCGGCAGCGGCTTCGACGGCGACGAAATTGCGGAGGCTGACGCGGGCCATCACCCGCCCGAGGTCGAACGTCGCCGCCGTCTCGAGCCGGTCCGGGAGCCAGACGAGAAGCGGGTAGCGGTAGCCCGGTTCATGCCCTTGTGGAATGAAGACGTGCGGACCGGACGGCACCGCCGGGAGATGGCGACGCGGCCGCCGCGTGGCTGGCGATCGCTGGGAACGGATGCCGAAGTTCGGCGACTGACCGGGCATCGGGCACCTCGTTGGACGGTGACGGCACCGCGGCATGCGCCGCCGGCGAAACGACCCGCGGGTTTGTAGCCAACCCGCAGTCGGGCGGACAACGTCAACGCGACGGCGAATGCGGCGATGCCCCGCGCCGGCAAGGGGGGCAGGCCGGGGCGGGCGCGGTGCCACGGAAGGCCGGGCAAGCACGGGGGGCCGGGGGCCCGTTCCGTCGTCGCACGCACCGCCACGCGGTCATGCGCTGCCGGTGAGCCGATTCATCGCGGCGACCAGATCCTTCACGGCCGCGATGCTCTTGTCGAGCGCGGCGCGCTCCGCCGGCAGCAGCTGCAGTTCGATGATGCGCTCCACGCCGGCCGCACCGAGCACGACGGGGACGCCGACGAAATACCCGCCCACGCCGTACTCGTCACGGCAGTAGGCGGCGCACGGCACGAGTCGCTTCTTGTCGCGCACCACCGCCTCGACCATCTGGGCCGTCGCCGCCGCCGGGGCGTAGTACGCGCTGCCGGTCTTCAGCAGGCCCACGATCTCCGCCCCGCCGTTCCGCGCCCGGTCGACGATGGCGTCCAGTCGGGCGGTCGAGATCAGCTGCGTGACGGGAATGCCGCCGACGCTCGTGCAGGATGGCACCGGCACCATCGTGTCTCCGTGGCCGCCGAGCAGCATCGCCGAGATGTCCTCGACGCTGACGCCGAGTTCGAGGGCGAGAAAGGCCCGGTATCGGGCGGTGTCGAGGATCCCGGCCTGCCCGATCACCCGCTGCGGCGGGAAACCGGTCACCTGGAAGGTGCGCTGCACCATCGCATCCAACGGATTGGACACCACGATGACGATCGCTTCCGGGCTCGACTGGCGGATCCGCTCGGCGACGTCGCCGACGATCCGGGCGTTGGTCGAGAGCAGGTCGTCGCGGCTCATTCCGGGCTTCCGCGCGATGCCGGCCGTGACCACCACCACGTCGCTCCCGGCCGTGTCGGCCCAGTCGGTCGTGCCGGTCAGGCGGGAGTCGAAGCCGACGATCGGTGACGCCTGGAAGAGATCGAGCGCCTTGCCCGCAGGCATGCCCTCGGTCGCGGGAATGTCGAGGAGCACGATGTCTCCGAGTTCGGCCGCC
>DNLZ01000478.1:9961-21706 GCA_003488325.1 Planctomycetaceae bacterium | reverse complement strand
CCGACGTTGCCGGCACCGATGACGGAGATCTTCGCTCGACGCATGAATCAGGCTCCTGGGACGGTGACAAAAGGAACGGGTGCTGCGGGAGGCCGGACGCCGTCTGCGGTCAGCCGGTGCCGGGTGGCACGTCGATCCGCTCGGGCAGTTCCTCGCGGGAGCGGGCCCGGGCGAGCCGGGATTCACGGCGGCCCGACAGGAAGCCCGCGACGATCAGTGCGGCCACCGCGGCGACGATGCCGAGGAACAGCCAGGTCGGAAACCCGTCGGTCGGCCCCATGGGCGGGATGGGCCGCCACTCCGCGGAACGCCCGACCACGAGGGCCGTCTCCATCCGGCGGCCCCGCAGCGCCTCGTCGCCGTCGGATGAGAGGATGTCGACGTTGGCGAGCGGGTAGCCGTAGCGCTTGAGCGCGAAGCCGTTGACCCGCACGCGTTCCGAGATGCTGTCGCCCGTCGGCATGCCCGCCGGCACGTCCCGCACCAGGCAGACGACCGGGTAGCTCTCCTGTTCCCGGCCATCGACCTCGAGCGGCGGCGTGTCGACGAACACGAACAGCTCCCAATAGGCGTCGATCCCGGTCTGGTCGCGACGCCAGGGCTCGTCGATGGCGATCCGCGTGGCCTTCCTCGCGACGCCGACGATGCTCACCGGATCGCCGCGGTGCCGCTCGAACCAACGCTGCGACGGGTCGATGATCGGCACGATGTCGGTCCGTCCGGCCGACGGATCGTCGGCGAGTCCACCGACTGCCTTCAGCATGCCGTAGAGCGCATCGGCGTCGCCGGCGACGAGTTTGCCGCCGTCGCGCACCGCGTCGAACAGCGCGTAGTCCATGCCGAGCGACCCGAGCGGTGTCGCAGGTCGAAACTCGATGGACGTGGCGGCGATGAGCAGCGACGAAGGCGCCTCCGGCCACGAGGTGCCGTCGGCCGGAGCCGGACCGGGCCGGGGCATGGAGCCCTTGCCGAGCGGAAGGCCGATCACCACGGCGGGCTCGTCGATCACGCGCCATCTGACCCACGCCCGCGGTGCCCGCAGCACGATCACGTCGACGGGTGCCGCTGCAGAACCGGCCGCTTCAGGCACGATCCTCACGACGTCGTACGACTCCTGCCCCGCGAGGGCCCGCTCCTCCTCGTCGAGCGGCTGTGGAGCCACGAAGACCGCTCTTCCCTGCACCGTCACCAGCCCGTCACCGATTTCCGCCGAGGCATCGGGACGGTACGGGGTCGCCGAGGATTTCCACCCGCGCCACAGATCCTCCGGCGCGCCGAGTCGGCGCAGGACTCGGATCGCGATGCGCTGCGCGTCCGCATCCCAGGCGGTCGCGTGCTCGACCTTCTCACGAGCCGCCCGGTCGATGCCGCGTTCCTTGACGAAGTTGGCAAATGCGACCGCCGCCGGTTCCTCGGCGGCACGTGCGGCCGGGACGAGGCGGCTCTCGCACGCTGCCATGAACGTCGCCATGGAGGCGAGCACCACGGCCCGCGTGAGGCTGCGACGGCACCGCACATGGCCCGCAACGCACGTGGGGCACCGCACACGGATCCCGGACGTGATCATGGTTGGGTCTCCGAGGTGACTCCCACTGGCTCCGTGGTCGGCGCGTCATCTGCCATCGCCATGCGCCGCAGCGCCTCGCCGATCGTCACGGGTTCGTAGCCGGCGAGTGCCGCGTCGACATCGACCGGATGGCGACCGGGGCGACGGCCCGACCGCTGAACCAGCCACAGCGCCGCCACTCCGAGCCCCATCATGACGGCGAAGAGGGCTGGAAGCCATGCAGCCGGCGAACGGGCCGCATCGGGGGCCCTTGGCGTCGGCCTCCAGAGGGGCCGCTTGGCCATCACGAGCGGGGCGACACGCACCGTGTCGGTGGCCTGATAGGCGTGCCGCTTCAGGAAGTATCCGACCACGTCGACTGCCTCGTGGACGCGGAGCCCGGTCGGCATGCCCTCGGGACTCTCGAGAAACTGGATGATGATGGGCGAGGATGGACCGTCTGTCGGCTCCAGCCATCCCTGCCAGTAGCCCTCCAGCCCCACCGCGTTGGTGGGAGCCGCGAGATACTCGACGCGATGCAACGTTCCGCGCAGGCTGACGAGGCGGCCGCGGAACGAGCGCGGCTGGCCGAACAACTCGCCGAAGCTCACGGGTGGCGCCGACGCCAGGTCGTCCGCCGTCGCGTGGCTGAGCGTCCGCCAGGTCTGCACCCAGGCCTCCATGTCCGCCTCGCGGAAAAACGTGTCGTCCCGCACCCGGGACAGCACGTCGTCGGCCGCGGACCGCGCGGAGAGGGATGGTCGCGTGGCGACCTCGTCCACCGGCGCCTCGACGATCACCTCGGTCCCGGCCGGTCTGGGGCCACGCACGATGTCGAGCGCCGTTTCGACCTGGGGCGCGGGAGCCGGTGGCGCCTTGTGCCAGGAACGCTCGAGCACGTTCAGCAGGAGCACGACCGCCACGGCCCATGGCAGGAAACGCCACAGCATCCGTCGCTGCTCGAGGGGCGTGAGGTGCGTCCTCGTCCTCGGGCGCCTGCTGCCGCCCGTCGGCTGGTCGACGGCGGGAGCGTCGGTCGGATCGGTCACGACGGCGTCTCTTCCGTGGCCGACTCGGAGGCACGCCGCTGGCGACGCATCTCGCGCCAGACGTAGCAGCCGAAACTTCCCGCGAGCGTGAAGGGCATCGCCAGCATCAAGAGGATGCTGAAGAAGTAGCCGCGCGCGAGATTGAGCCCGTCCGGATCGGATGTGTTGACGCTGTCCTTGCAGGTCGGGCATGCCCACGCCGCGGCCATGCCGACCGTCAGGATCGCGACCGCGCCGGCCAACGGGAGCACGGCGCGGCATGCTCGCGCTGCCACGGTGCGACGCCGGGAATGGATGCCCTGCCCTTCCATACCAGCATCATAGCCCGTCGGCTTCCGGCGAAAAACCGGTCCCCAACGGGCTCCTCACGGGCCGGGGAACAGGTGGTAGAGCATGGCGTAGATCACCACGCCCGTCACGGAGACGTAGAGCCAGACGGGGAGTGTGATCCGGCCGAGGCGACGATGGGCCTCCCAGCGCCCCTTCCAGGCGAGGAAGAACATCCGGATCGCGAGCACCGGCACCGCGGCGGCGAGCACGACGTGGGAGATGAGGATCGAGAAGTACACCGGCCGCACGATGCCCTGGCCGCGGAACGGCACGCTGCCCGCGAGCGCGTGGTAGGTGAGGTAGGAAACGAGGAAGATGGCCGAGACGACGAAGGCCGCCACCATCGCCGCGCGATGGGCCCTCCACTGGCCTCGTGCGATCAAGACCCAGCCCGCGATCAGCAGCCCGGCAGCGATCGCGTTGAGCACGGCGTTGGTCGTGGCGAGCGGGTGCACGGCCATGAGGGCCACGGCGTGAGGCGTCACGGGGGGCTTTCCTTCCCGTCCGCGGGCGATCCCGACGCGTCGTCGGTCTCGGCGAGCACCTCACGGATGAGCCGCTTGAGCGCGGCGACCCGGTCTTCCTGAAGCAGGTGGTAGCCACCCCGCAGACGACCCTGGCGGTCGAAGACGACGCCGCGCTCCGAGTGGACTCCGACCTCGACGGGGAGCTTGAAGAGGCCGAGTCCGACGGAGCGGATCACGGCCATGTCGCCGGTGAGGAACTTCCATCGGGCCGGATCCGCCTCGAAGCGATCGGCGTAGCGGCGGAGCACGTCCGGCGTGTCGTTCTCGGGATCGCAGGTGAGACTGACGACGACGAATTCCGGATCGTCGATCTCCCGGAGAATGTCGGCGACGGCCTGGTTCTCACGGAAGCAAGGGCCCGGGCAGTTCGAGAAGAAGATCGCCCCCATCCAGACACGGCCGCGCAGGCTCGTCGAATCGAAGGGTGCCCCGGTCTGGTCGGTGAGGATGAACGGCACGTCACCGGCCGCGACCGCCGTCTCGTCGTCGGGCGCGACGGTGCCCGTGATCGGCGCGGGCGTCTCGGGCCGCATGGTCTGCACGGGCTGCTCGCCGGTGCACCCGGCGGTGCAGACGACGAGGATCGCGGCGGCACCGCTCCACGTCGCCGGCATGCGTGCTCGGTCGAGCCTCGCTGCGGACCTCCCGCGGAAGACGCCCGGAATCAATGCGCCACCTCGGCTGGCCCGGCGGACGCCGCAGCCGCATCCTCGAGGAGCCGCACGTCGGAGGGCCGTGCCATGTGCAACGCCCGCTCCTGCGACACCATGCGGTTCCGCAGCCCGACGTCGGGCACGAGCATGATCGCGAGGAACACGGCCATCATGGCGGCGGGGATCGTCAGGACGTACTTCCAGTTCGCCTCCCACAGGACGTGCATGAAGAAGAGCACGACGAGCATCGCCTTCGTGCACGAGACGGCCATCATGAATGCCCAGCCGACCTCGGGCTGGTCCCGCCACGGCCACGCCGCTGAGTAGGTGAAGAACGACATCGTCGTCAGCACGCAGAGTGCCACGAACACGGCGAGGTAGGTGCCCAGGCCCCCGTGACCGTGATCCGCGTCGTGGCCACCTGCGTGGTGCGCCATGTCGGCATGGCCGCCGTGGATCGCATCGTCGGCCGACTGGCCCGCACGGGTCACCGGTCCGTGACGGCCCGCGTCGGCCGCCGGTTCATGGTCGTGCATGGCGATGATCCTGGGGGAGTGAGGAGCGCTTCCGTCGCGGGATCGGAGCGTCGGTCAGAAGAGGTAGAGCAGCGGAAAGAGGAAGATCCACACGAGATCGACGAAGTGCCAGTAGAGCCCGGCGTTCTCGATCATGCCGGACCGCTTCGCGTCGAGCCGGAGGCCGAGCAGCACCGCGAACACGATCAGGCCGACGATGACGTGGATGGCGTGGAAGCCCGTGAGCAGAAAGTAGGTGCTCGCCCACATCGAGCCACCCGGGATCACGATCGGCAGCTTGAGCCACGGGAAGGTGTCGTTGAGACCGTGTCCCGACCCGCCGTGTCCGGCACCGTGCGAGGCGCCCTCGGCCGGCAGCGGCATCACCTGGTCGGCGACGACCGCCAGGTCGAATGCCTGCTGGTCGGGATTGGCCACCATCTTCCGCACCTGTTGGAGACGCGTGCGGGCGGAGGCCTCCTCGGGGGACAGCGACTCCGCCGGCCGCTCGTCGAGCTGCTGGAGCCGCTCGATCATCGCCGCCTCGCCGAGGCGGGCCCGCACGGCGGAACCGTAATAGAGATCGGGTCGCTCGTGGATTCTCCCGCGGGGCGCCCACGGGTAGATGCCGTGCGAAAACTTGGCCTGGTACTCGTACGCCTTCACGCCGAGGAAGAGGGTCCCGAGCACGAAGGTGAGCACCATCCACGCCTTGGCGAGCCCGGTCTTGTTGACCCGCGCCGCCTCCAGGGCGAGCACGATCGTGACGCTCGAGCAGATGAGCACGAACGTGTTGAAGGCGCCGATCGGCTCCGAGAGGTGCACATGGTGGGGCTTCGGCCACACCGCGGCGCCGAAGCGGAGCACCACGTAACTGCCGAGCAGGGCCGCGAAGAACATGATCTCGGTCGAGAGAAACAGCCACATGATGAGCTTGCCCCGCGACAGGGGCAGCCCCGGCTGGTACTGCAGGTGGACGTGGCCGGCGTGATGGCCGTCGTCACCGTGCCCTCCGTCGTGTCCGTGTCCGGAGTGGTCGTGGGGGAGCGAGATGGCCGATGCGTTCATGGTGGCGGTTCGTCGGGAGAGTCCGGCAGGAAAAGCGGGTCAGGAGTGCGCGATGCTCGACGGTGCGCCGAAGAGGCCCGCCGCGACGAGCAGGCCGAACAGCACGACGAGCGACGCGAGGAGGAGCAGTCGGGCGGAGGCGGTGTCGCGACGGACGGCGAACCGCATCGTCGCGAGAGCATACGTGATCGAGAGCAGCGCCGCCGACAGGAAGAACCGGACGCTTCCCGAGGGCACCGCGAGCACGAGGCTGGCCGGCACGAATGCCAGCGATGCGGCCAGGGATTGGCCGGCCGCGCGGAGGCCGGTGTCATCGGCGACCGTCAGCATCCGGAGTCCGGCGGCCGCGTATTGCCTGCGGTAAAGCCATGCGATCGCCATGAAGTGCGGGAACTGCCACAGGTAGAGCACGGTCGCGAGGGCGGCCACGGCAAGAGCGGAGCGGGAATCACCCTCCGCGAACCGGGCCGGACCGTCGGCGGCGAGCCAGCCGATCGCCACGGGGAGTGCACCCGCGACGGCACCGACGGCGGTGTTGAGCGGCGTGACGCGCTTGAGTGGCGTGTACGCGCAGATGTACACGACCCACGTGAGCACCGCCGCGCTGGCCGCAGGCCAGCCGCCCGTCATGACGATCAACCACGTTCCCGCCGCCAGGGTGACGGTTGCCGCGGCGGTCGCCGTGGTGACTCCCAGCCTGCCGGCCGCGACGGGACGATGCCGGGTGCGATCCATGAGCCGGTCCGTGCCGCGCTCCAGCACCTGGTTCGCGACGCTCGAACTCGCCGCCACGAGCGCGGTTCCGACCAGAAGTCCGGCCATCAGGAGCGGGTGTCCCGCGGCGCCCTGCGTGAGCCACGCCGCCGCGACCACGGTGGCGAGGACCATCACCGCGATCCGCGGACGCGCGAGGAGGTTGAGGTCCCGCACCCATCCTGCGCGGGCGATCCGCGCCGCCTCCACGGACGGTCCACCCAGGGTGTCGGCCACCGTCGGTTCCACGGCCGAGATCATGCGAACCTCCGCCAGCGTCGCACGTCGCCCCGATGGCCGAGGGAGGCGACGTGATCGAGCGCGCCGGCCCGGATCGCGGCCGCGACCGAGAGCCCCAGCATGAGCATGCCGAGGAGCACGTGTCCGGTGACGATGGCCGCGGTCCATCCGCCGCGGGCACGGAGCGCGACGTCCGGTTGCCACGCCTCGGGGATCAGCCCGGTGGGCAGTCCCCAGCTGACGATCCACGTTCCCAACCCGAGCAGCCACTGCATGCACGCAGCCACGAGTATCGCCACGGGCCACGACCTCCACGTCGTGGCATGCGCGGCCGACGCGAACGCCAGCACCAGGACGACGACGGCACCGCCCACGTGGAGCGCGACGAGGCCGCGGAAGGAATCGGGCGGCATGGAGGGATCGACATGCCTCAACTGTGCTCCCGCCACCAACTGCATGTAGATCGCCACCACGAGTGCGGCGGCCGTCCACCCGGCCCGGGGTGTGGAGGCGGAGGATCTGCCACCCGCCCGCGTGAGCACGGCCAGGGACACCGCGACGGCGAAGAAGAGCGGCCCGGTGCAGGCATGGACCTTCGCGACCGTCTTGTCGTCGAGCAGCACGCGGGCTCCGCCGAGGGCTCCCTGCATGATGACGAGCAGTACTGCGGCGATCGCAAGAGCCCCGACCGCCGGCGGCCCTCCCCGCCACCAGACGAGGCCCGCGACCATGAGCGTGAGCAGGCCGACGAGCGCGCCGAGCAGGCGATGGCCATGCTCCAGGAAGAGATCCCACGGACCGTGGAGCCACTCGGCAAGCGGGAAGAGCAGCATGTTGTGGCCGAACGTCCCCGGCCAATCGGGAACGGCCATGGCGGCCTCGTAGGTCGTGACGAGCGCTCCGAACGCGAGCAACACGGCCGTCACGACGACGAGCAGCGAGGCGGCGACGTGAGGCAGGTTGCACGTTGCCGGTTTGCACGTTCCCGGGGCCACGTGTTCGACGGCCTGCCGTGTCGCGCCGGGCGCCCCGAAGCGGTCTGTTGTCACGTCGACGTTCACGTCCGCGTTCACCCTGGCGGTCAGTGGGCCACGAGGGCAGCGGCCGCTGCGGCGGCGTTGGGCGGGTCCGTCTGCATCAGGTGGTCCTTGTCGGCGCCAGGGACCGAATACTCGTACGGGCCGCGATGCACCACCGGCTGAAAGTCGAAATTACCGTGGCCCGGCGGCGACGGTGCCGTCCACTCGAGCGTGTTCGCGTTCCAGGGGTTCCGCCCGGCGATCGGCCCGCGGAACATGCTCCAGAAGAAGTTGGCCGCGAAGATGGCCTGCGTGGCCACCATGCCGATGGCGCACCACGTCATGAAGGCGTTCATCGGCTGCAGGTGGTGGAAGGTCTCGTAGTGGTAGGCGTCAGCGAGCCTGCGGGGGAAGCCGACCGCGCCGAGGATGTGCATCGTGAAGAACGTGCCGTTCATGAAAATGAACGTCAGGAAGAAGTGCACCTTGCCCCAGAATTCATTCATGGTCCGACCGAACATCTTCGGGAACCAGTAGTAGATGCCCGCCCAGACTCCCATCGCGGTGCCCGCGAAGAGGACGTAGTGGAAGTGGGCGACGATGAAGTACGTGTCGTGGATGAAGATGTCGACCGGCGTCGCCGCCATGAAGATGCCCGACAGTCCGCCGATGATGAACATCGACACGAATGCCAGGGCGAACAGCATCGCGGTGGTGAAGTGGATCCGCCCGCCCCAGACCGTTCCCAGCCAATTGAAGGTCTTCACGGCGCTGGGCAGGGCGATCATCATCGTCGACACCATGAACGTGATGCCGAGGGCCGGGTTCATCCCCGACATGAACATGTGGTGGCCCCAGACGATGAAGCCGAGGCCGGCGATGCCGGCGATCGAGTAGACCATCGGCCGATAGCCGAAGAGCGGCTTGCGGGCGAAGCAGGTGAGAATGTCGCTCACCATGCCCATCGCCGGCAGGATCATGATGTAGACGGCGGGGTGGCTGTAGAACCAGAAGAGGTGCTGCCAGAGCAGCGGCTGTCCACCACCGGCCCCGGGCGTGGCGTTGTTCACGATCAGCCCCTCGGGCGAGAAGAAGCCCGTGCCGAGGGTCCGGTCGGCCAGCTGCATGAAGCCCGCTGCCGTGAGAACCGGCAGGGCGAAGGCCTGCAGGACCGCCGTGATGAACATCGCCCAGATCGTCATGGGCAGCCGGAACATCGTCATCCCGGGAGCCCGCATCAGGATGATCGTGGTCATGTAGTTGACGCTGCCGAGCATGGAGGACACGCCGACGAACGTCAGCCCGACGAGCCAGAGGGTCTGACCCCATCCGCTGCCCGGGGAGGCGGCCACGTTCGTCGAGAGCGGCGGGTAGCTCGTCCAGCCGCCCGATGCCGCGCCCCCCTCGACGAAAAAGCTCGCTCCGAAGGCGATGAAGGCGGGCCACATGAACCAGTACGAGAGCATGTTCAGCGTGGGGAACGCCATGTCGTCAGCGCCGATCATCAGGGGGATCAGGAAGTTGCCGAACGCGCCCGCGAGGATCGGAATGATCACGAGGAAGATCATCACGGTCGCGTGCATCGTGAAGAGCATCGTGTAGAACTCCGGGCTCATCTGGCCGCCCTCCTGGGCGAACAGCTTCCCGAGCACGGGCACGTCCGACCACGGCCACGCGACCTGCCACCGCACCGCGAGAGCCAGGAGACCCCCGACGAGGAACCACACCAGCGTCGAGAAGAGAAACTGAATTCCGATGACCTTGTGGTCCTTCGAGAAGACGTAGGTCGAGAGGAATTGCGACAGCGTCAGGCCATGCGACTCCTGCGGCGCCTTGCTGGCGTGCTCGGTGGCGAGGGGCGATGGAGCGATGCTCATGACTGGTCTCCTCAGGCGTCCGGGGTGTGTGACCGGAGAGTGAATCGGGATCGTGGCGCGTGCGTGGCGGTCGATGTCACCGGGCGGCGAGGTTTCCGGAGGCGTCCCCGGCCGGACGAGTCGCCTCCTGCTCGGCGTACTTGCGCTCGAGCCACCGATCGAACTCGGACCGTGGCACGAACGTGATGCGGCCCTTCATCTTGTAATGGCCCCAGCCGCACAGCTCGGCGCAGACGATGTCATAGGAGCCGGTCTCGGTCGACTTGAACCACACCGGGATCCTCATGCCCGGAACCGCATCCTGCTTGATCCGGAGGTTGGGCAGGAAGAAGCTGTGGAGCACGTCCATGCTCTTGAGCTGCACGAGGATGTCCTCGTCCACGGGCAGCTGCAGGTCGTTGACGAGGTGGAGATCGTCCTGCGTGCCGAGCACGCCGTCGCGGCCCGGATACCGGAGCCGCCACTCGAACTGTCTCGCGACGACCTCGACCGTCGGCGGCATGTCGGGCCGCCGCATCTTGACGTCCGCCCATGCGTTCATCTGGTAGATCGCGAGAAAGAGGAGCGTGGCGGCGGGAATGATCGTCCAGACCACCTCGAGCGTGTGGCTTCCGTGGATGTACGTCGCCCTCCGCTCGCCCGCCGCGGCGTCGTACTTCCAGAGAAACCAGAAGAGCACCATCTCCGTCGCGATGAACACGACCCCGGTCAGGGCGAGGATGAAGTAGAAGAGCGAATCGATGTCGCGGCCATGGATCGACACGTCCTTCGGCAGCCACACGTTGATCGCGGGGGCGACGGCGAACGTGGCCACGCCGAGCACCGGCACGGCAAGGAAGAGGATCGCCCACGCCATGCCCCAGATCCGCCGATTCATGGAAGCCTCCTCCCGTCCTTCTCGTTCACCGTGGTCAGAATCGATCCTTCGCCACCATCGGACGATCGACCCCGAGCTCGCCATCGAAGTCGTACGGCAACGACAGCACGTAGTTCACCATGTGCCAGATGTCCTCGGACGGCACGGTGCCCTTGCCGCCAGGACCCGAAGGACCGACGCCCGGCATCGGAGCGCCGTTGATGCCGGTGTACAGTCGGCGGTAGATGTCGAGCGGCCTCCGGCCCCCGCGGTAGATGCCCAGCCGCAGGTTCCGCGGTGGAATCGGGCGGGGCGTGAGGGCGTCGCCCTCGAGAACGCGTTCCATCGCGGAGAGCCACTCGAGCTTGGCCCGGTGCGTGGCCCGATCTTCGGCGGACATCTGGCCGGTCGAGGCCTCTTTCGTCTGGGTGAGGCTGCCGGCAATCTCCTTGCCCGTCTCGACGATGGCCTTGTTCCAATCGTCGTAGTCGTTCGCCTGACCATCGCCGAGCGCGGTGACGCCGTGGCACTTCACGCATCCGCCCGTGCCGTGGAACAACTTTCTGCCGAGTTCGATCGACTCGCGGTTGCCGGGAGCCGACGGGCCGAGCGCGAAGTCGACGCCGGCGGGCAGATCGGCGATCGGGATCTGGGCGTCCTCTTCCTCGGCGGCGACCCACTTCTCCACGACCGGCGTCAGGATCTCGTCGATGAGAAAGCCGCGATCCTCCGACAGCTTGGCGTCCGCCTCCAATTCCTGCTCGATGTAGTTGAACAGGGCGAGTTCCGTCTCACCGCGGATGCTGAGGTACTTGACATACTCCGCGAGGGCGTCGACCTGAGGGGGGCTGAGCAGGGCGAAAGAGGGCATCGAGGATCCGGCGATGCCGTCGTTGAGCACCTTCACCAGATCCGCGTGGGTCGGCTTCGCATCCCGCCAGGTGCTCTTGAACTTGAACTTCCCTGGGCGGTAGTCCCGAGGATAGGGGTTGAGGAATGCGGCGGTCGGCCCCATGCCGTCTCCGGTGATCCCGTGGCAGTGCACGCAGTGCTCGCGGTAGAGGCCGTTTTTCCGCCCCACGATGTCGCTGTGCACGGGTCCGGCGGCGAGCCTCAGTTTCCCCTGATCGAGACCGGTCTCGGCGACCACCTCCGGCTTGTCGGGCGTGCCGAACATGGCCTCGAGGATCGTGGCCACCTGTCGCTGGCGGTCTTCCGACCAGCCGGCCCACGGCTCCTTGAGGCCGGAGAGCGGCGCGGTGGTCTTCGTGGCGGCCACCATGTTGAGGCGGAAGGACGCGGGTTCCGTGCG
>DNLZ01000478.1:1547-9564 GCA_003488325.1 Planctomycetaceae bacterium | reverse complement strand
ATGGTTCGGCATGCGTACTGATGACTCACGCCGCGATGGGACGCGGAAAAGGGGCGATCTCATGCTCTTCACGCCTGTCGACATGGAAACTGCCTCGCTCACGAACCGAGCGCTCCGGCCGGCACCTCGAGCGTACCGAGATCACGGGTCTGGCCTTCCTCGAGTGTGACGGTGAACCGACCCTTCCCTGACCACTTGAGGTCGGGACGAGAGAGGCCCAGCCCGCCGGACCGCTCGTGCCAGACCTGAAACTCGATCGGCTCGCCGGCGGGGAGGTCGGGGATCGTGAAGGTGCCGTCGGGCGCCGTGACCGCCACGTACCCGTCCTTGCGGAACACGGCATACGCCTTCATCCACGGATGGATGTTGCATGTCACCATCGTCGGCACGCCCGTTTCGGCGGTGGCCTTGTAGATCGTGCTGCCGGCCGCCGGAATCAGCTGATTGAAACTGGTGCCGGCGATGTTGGTGTTGTGACCGATCGGGTCACTGTTCCTCACGTCGACGGGCTGCCCCACCCGTGCGGCGAAGACCGGACTCAGGAACTCGCAGTTCTTCTGATCGAAGACCAGCGGCACATCGGGAACGGGATCCTTGACCCGGGAGGTCTTTCGCGCGAACACCACGACGTTGGCCACGCCCTTCGACGAGGCGTCGACGAGGAGGGCACGGTCGAGCAGTTTCATCCCCGCCTTCCCGCAGACCTCGAGATCCTTGTCGACGACCAACGCCTGCGGGTCTCCGGGGCTTCCGGCGTAGATGAAGCGGCCTGTGAGCGTGCCCCAGCCGGTCCCGGTCACGACCGCATCGGCTCCCGCTGAGGCGGCGCTCGGGGACGCGCTCACGAGGGTGGCCCGCAGTCGTTCCGCGGCCCCGGAATCCGCCCTCGGTGCCCTGCTCCGAGCCTGCCCGCAGCCTGAGAGCACGAGCAAACAGACGATGACCGCCAGTTTGGACGCCGCGTTCATGCTCATCCTCGGGGCCATGCCGCTCACTTGAACACTCCGGGAGCGAGCGTGATCTCACCCAGATCGAGGCCGCCCGCCGGCACCTTCACCTTCATGCGACCTCGGGACGGCTTCTCAGTCTTTCCGCCGACCTTCATCTCACCGAGGTATCCGGCCTTCTCGTGCCAGAACTGCAGTTCCACCTCGCCGACGGGCACGCCGGGAATCTCGAACGTACCGTCCGGCTTCGACACGGCGGCGTAGGGATTGGGACGCACGAGCAGCCATGCCTTCATCCATGGGTGGATGTTGCACGTCACCTGCGCGGGGATCGCCTCCTCGCTGGCGAACTTCACCGTCGCCTCGCCTCCGGCGGGGATGAGGTTGTTGCTCGGGGCGTTTTTCACGGTGGCGATGTTGCTGTTGTGACCGACCGTGTCGGAGTTCTTCACCACGAGTTCCTGCCCCGTCTGCACGAACACGACATGCGGCTCGAAACGGCAGCCCTTGTTGTCGAGTTCCGCCTTGCCGGCCGCCGCCACCTCTGGATTGACCTTCACGTCCTTGTCCCGGACGTACACCACCACGTTGGCGATGGCCTTGTCGGGACCGACAACCAGTTCCTCGGCGACCAGCTTGTGCTTGCCGCACACCTCCACGTCCTTGTCCACCGTGAGCGCACCGGCCGCCGGCGCGTCCCCGCCGAATACGAAGCGACCCTTGATCGATCCCCACTCGGCGAACGCCGGGGCGGTAAGCATGCCGGCCACGAGTGCCGCGCAGGACGCGCCCCGGTGGTGCAAGGCACGAGCCCGCAGGCGTCGATCGGGAGCGATCCGAGAGGCGGGCATGTGGGACATGAAAAAACTCCGGAGAGGTGAGAGCGGCGGGCGAATCGCGAAATCGGCTGGCGGATTGCGGGATCTCTGCTCCAAGGGATCCTAGTCACCGATGGCATCGGCGGCGACCGTTCGCGGCCCGTCCCCGATGGACGTGGTATCCGTGAGCGCGGGGGTTACCGACGCGGATGGTGCGGCCGGACCGGGCCCAGACCGCGTCTGCGCCGGCTTTTGCCCATCCGCAGGCTGCTCCGCCGGCGGCCCCTGCTTCAGGAAGGCCTCGAGCGACAGCTTTCCCTTCGCGAACAGGTCGAAATGCATGAGCAGATCCGTGAGGGCGCCGACCTGCTGCTCGCTGGTGCCCGCGTAGAGATCCTGGCTGACCGGCTTGTCGAACGGGATGTTCACGGGCATGCCCGTGTAGGGCAGGAATCGCTTGGGGTTGGCGATCCAGTCGTGGACATACCCCGGCCGGAGACGCTCATGCACCCGCTCGAGTTGTGGCGCGAGCGCCTTGACGTTGCCCGGTGGCGTGTAGTCGCCGACGAGATGGCACTTCACGCAGTAGTTGGTGTTGGTGACGATGCGCAGCGCCCCTTCGAGATGGCCAGGGTGCACCTGCTCCTTCGCCGCCACGTCGGACTCGTCGAGGCGGGGATCGTAGACGTAGGGGTATTCCGCCCCGTCCACCGCCGCGAAGTAATTGACCATGTCTCCCGCCTCGGCGCTGCTCCAGTTGAACTTCGGCATCCGGAGCACGGCCGGCGGGCGGATCGGGTGGGGATTCAGCAGGAAGGTATGGAGCCAGGCCGACTGGACCTTCCGCCCCTCGCCGACGAGAGGCGGCGGCAGCCAACCCCAGGCATCATCGGGCTTCACGTTCGGATTGACCGCCTTCTCGTCCGCGATCACCACCGGGAAAAGCAGCCGCGCGAGGTCGCCTCCCTTCGCCGGGTAACGCCGACCGGCGGCGATCGCGCGTTCGGGGACGAGCAGATTTTGTCCGCCCACCTGCCGAGCCTCTCCGTCGACGAGCGCGTCGTGCCAGAGCATGAAGGGTCGCTGCGGCACGATCTCCGGATCGGCCGCGGCGTCCTCCGGTGTGATCGGCACCCCGTCCTGATCGACCAGCTGCGGGCGGCCGGTCTCGGGGTCGAGCACGGGCATTCCGTAGAGCGACGCCGTGCGCAGGCCCTGGCGATCCACCTTCAGCGACGCTTCGATCTGCTGCGGGCTGAAGTGGGCTGCAAGGAACGGATAGTCGGCCGTCTCCGTTGCGTCCCCGAGCCCGCCAGGCGCGTGACGCACCTGCCACCGATCCATCTCGAGCGCGTGGCAACCGCCGCAGTTGTACTGCTCGGCGACGACGAGCCCCTTGAGCCGCGCCTGTTCCCGCGGCTCCGGATGATGCACGTACTGCGGCGCCGGCGGCTCGGCCACGAGTCCGAGCACGAAGGTCATCACCGCTTCCCGCTGCGTGTCATCGAACGGGAACTGCGGCATGCGGTACCGCTCGTTGTAGGTTTTGTTCTCCACCTTCTTGTAGTCGTAACTCCGCGGTGCCCGCAGCTTCTGCCAGAGGAAGCCTTCGCGCTCGTGACCGATGAGTTTTTCCACGAAATAGCCCGTGTCAGGATCGAGCGACTCGACGTCGACGTGCGCCCCGTCCCGCGGCGCGAGGTAGGCGAGGTCACCCGCGAAAGGGTCATCCGCCGCTCCGCCCGCGCCGGCGGTGCGATGCGCGGTGGATGTGGCGGGCACGCCCGTCGTTTCGCCAGCCGTCGGAGCATGACCGGCGGCAGCCGCCTCATGATCGGGATGGGGGGCTTCATGCCCGTGCGCGTCGCCGCCGTGCCCACCGCCGTGATGCTTCGCGGCGAGCTGGTGCATGACGAAGTGACTGGCCTGCTCGAACGCGATGCGCGACGGATCCTTCCGCCCCCAGTCCGCAAGTGCCGCACCGGCGGGCTTCGCGTCCTCGAAGCCGGGGATGTCGTGGCACGAGTAGCAGGCGAGTTTGCCGATCGTCTTCTTTCCGACGTACCGCAAAAGCACGGCATCCCGATCCTCGGCGAGTCCCGCGAGCATCCGTTCGTCACCCTTGATCGAGGCCTCCCGCTCCCCGAGTCCGTCGGCCAGGATCGCCGCGGCCCTCACGGATGGAAACCGCTCCTTGAGATACATCAGCGCCATCTCGTCGAGGGCGGCACGCTCGTCCGCGGACAGCGTGGTCGCCGACGGGATGTCCGTCGGCTTCCAGCCCTCGGTGGACTGCATGAGGTAGGCCGTCGCATCGGCGGCCGGATCGCTCACCGTGCCGTCGGCATGCTCGACCTTTTCGAGGAGCACGTTCGGCATGATCGTCTTGGAGTGGTAGCGGCTGGGCTCGCGCAGCCAACTGTAGAGCCATTCGCGACCCTGCGGATGCGATGCGGCCTTCGCGCCGATCCTGGACAGGTTCG
This sequence comes from Planctomycetaceae bacterium, assembly GCA_003488325.1. Taxonomy (GTDB): domain Bacteria; phylum Planctomycetota; class Planctomycetia; order Pirellulales; family UBA1268; genus QWPN01. Next base: position 5,316 of record DNLZ01000478.1, on the reverse strand, counting down.
GGCCGTGCGTGCTCGTGGCCTCGGGGAAGTCGGCATGCTGATGGCACGCCAGGCACCCACGCACCTGCACCACCTTGCGGCCTCGCTCGACGTCGGGCTTCGCGGTCACACCCTCGTACGGGGCGACGTAGTCGAAGGGCTGGCTCGACGCCGACAGGTAGCTGATCATCGAGCGGATCTCGATGGGCTCGTACCGCATCGACTCCTCGAGACCCTTGCCCTCGAGGTGTTCCCAGAGTCCGAAGAAACGGGGCATCTTGGTGGTGGGGCGGAATTCCTGCGGATTCCGCAGCCAGGAATAGGCCCAGTCGAATCCCACCTTGCTCGCGATGTGACGCAGCGACGGGCCGACCTTGGGCAGCGTGCCCGGCGTCTCCGGATCCTTGAGCAGCGACACCAGCTGGTGCGATCGCTCGGAGAGTTTGGCGTCGGCCCCCGCAGCGGCATCCCTCTCGATGAGATCGCGCAGCCGGTCCCGCGCCTGCCGCCCATCCGGGCTCGTTCGCAGCTCACGCGCCCACTTGACGGCCGTCTCACCGAGTTCGGGCAGGGCGGGATCGGCCGTGATCGCGGCGGCGACCTCGTGGTAGTTCGGGACCAGCCGCATGTCGGGGCCGATCCGCTTGTCGGGGCCCGCCCACCCGTTGATCTCGTGGCAGCCATAGCAGCCGTACTGTCGGATCAAGTGGTAGCCCTCGACGAGCTTGGGCGCGGGCGGCTCGAGGAACTTCTCGCTCGGCTCGAGGTCCACGACCTGATGATGGCATTTCAGGCAGCTGGACTGCTCGAACCGCTCCGGCAGCATCGGCAGGATCCAGTGGTGGTTGTTGAACCAGCCGTGGTCGTCATGCCATGCGTGGCCCTGCTTCGGAGAATTCGGCGCGTGCGACGCCCACTTGAACGAGGTCGCACTTCCCTGCCCCTGGTGGCAGATCGTGCAGCCGAAATTCTTCATGGGATGCGGGCTCGAGTCGCCCACGAACAGATCGAGGCGGGGGTGCGTCGAGTACGGCTGGGGCACGCCCCGTCGGACCACGACCTCGAGGGGCGTTCCCCACACGGGCGATTCGACGAGCGACGCGACGGCGGCGTTCCGCGCGAGCGTACGACCGCCGCTCACCCGTTCGATGACGTCTCCGGCCATCAGGCCCGCCACCGCAGCCGGGGATTTGGGCACCACCACGCTGATCGTCGGATCTTCGGCATTGAAGAGACCACGCGGCGCCAGCTGCATGCCGTAGAGCGCCTCGAGCTGCGTGTTGCCGTCGCCGTCGACCGTCGCCGGTTCCGGCGGCGCGGCGGGCGTCGCGAGCGTGACACGCACCTCGGACTGGTCCGGATACGCGGGGTCGGTGCTCGACCCCGGGAGCGTCTTGTCCATTCCGCGGTGGCACGTCGTGCAGCGGTCGAACCTCGCCACGTTGCGGAAGTTGTTGTTGAGCGTCAGGTCGGGAAGCCAGATCTGGTCGACCCGCAGCGGGCCGTTGAAGGCGTCGAGCACCGGCAGCTCGAGCAGCTTCTTGCCGACGTTGGCGCGACGGTCTGCGACGGCCTTCTCGAGCTGGGCGAGCTGGCCCCGATGATCCGCGAGCGCCTTCGACGCCGCGTCCTCGGCCGCCATGATTCGCTTCATGAACCCGTCGAGTGCCAGCCGATGGGTGTTGGCGGCCTGGAACCGCTGCACCGCTTCCGCGACCTCGCCGCGACGCGTGTCGGCGATCGCCAGCAGCGCCGACTGACGGTCGGCGGGCAGCTCGTCCGCGACCGCGAGTTCGTAATCCGCCCGGGCCTTGTCGAGGTCGGCCTTGCGGAGCTTGAGGGCCCCGGCGAGCTGGTCCTCGCGAAACTTGGTCCGCGCGACGATGTCTCGGAATCGGGCGAGCAGGTCCCCACGCACCCTCAGCCGCTCGCCGGGGTCACTCTGCTTGACCAGCACGTCCACGTCGACGGCTGCCCGATCGGCCGCCTCGGCGTCCTCCGGCACGGTGCGGACCTCGTCGATGAAACCGCGGGCGAGATCGGGATCGATGTCCGCACGGCGGGCATCGGCGAGGGCGTTTTCGAGTTCGCGGCGTCGCGTGTCGTAGGCCGCGGATTCCTGCTCCGCGACCCGCGCGGTCGCCGCCCACGTCTCGACGTTGCGAAACCCGCGTGCGTACCGCTTCCAGGGGCGATCGTGGTCGGCGGCGAGCATCCACACCGTCGCCAGCAGCAGCGCGATCGCTCCGATGGCGAAGACGACGTGGAGGATCCTGAGATTGCGCCAGGTCTGTTCCGTTGCGGGCATGTGACTTCACCCTCGATCCCAGGATCCGGGAACCGCATCCCGCCGCCGTGGAGCCGGTGGGTCAAACCCGCACGCGCCACGATCGTCGGCCATCGACACGCTCCCGATCAGAAATTCAACGACAGTTCCGGGATGCTCACGATGTACTTCAGATTGAGCGTCCACCGCAGGATCATCTTCAGGGGCAGCGAGAGCATCAGCAGCATGAGGTTCGCCATGACCATGTACCGCACGAATCCCATCTTCGCGAAGTACCCGCGGAATACGGTGACGGCGAGCAGCGGCGGCAGCACGACCAGGTAGGCGCCGAGCAGGATGAGGCCGGGTGCCTCGCGCTTGAGCACCGTCAGGAACTGCGTCAGGGCGCTCGCTCCGCTCGGGGCGCGCGGCAGGGGTTGATCGAGCAGGTTGACCCAGAACATCTGGTTCAGGTCGACGTTGTTGAGCACCTCGACCTTGTACGGAGTCCAATACTCGAACGGGCCGTAGAAATTCCAATTGGGGCCGCGGAGGAAGGTGCCGAGGATGATGAGCGTGATCCACAGCACGAGAAAGCCGAACTGGAACGTGAGGTAGGCGAACTTGCGCTCCGCGATCGAGTAGTAGCCGTTGCCCCGCTTGTTGAAATCGAGGTAGGGCATCGCCATGAGCCCGAAGATGACGAGGCTCGGCAGCACGACGCCCGCATACCAGGGGTCGAAGTAGACGAGCATCTCCTGCAGCCCGAGGAAGTACCACGGGGCCTTGGATGGATTCGGCGTCTTCACGCTCGAGGCGGGCTCCTCGAGCGGGGCCGGCAGGACGATCGCCCACAGGAGGAGAAGCGCCGACACGGCGACCATGCAGATCAGTTCCGTGTAGACGAGATCGGGCCACACGAGCACCTTCTCATCGTCGAGCTTTTCCATCGGCGGCTCCCCGCGCGCGATGCGGTCGTCGTTCACGACGGCCTGTTTCGTGGCGACCCACGTGAAGAATGCGAGCAGGAAGACAAGCCCGACGATCGGCACGTTGTCGGGCTTCATGACGATCGCCGCGAAGTTCGCGTCGGCCATCGACAGGCCCATGACCACGAGGGCGAGATTGAAGATCGTCCAGGCCACCATCGGCTGCACGAAGAAGCGCCTGAAAACGAAGAGCAGCGTGAAGAGCGCGAGCGTGCCGACCGTGTACAGAACCGGTCCGGAGAGCGTGTTGACGAGTCCCCGTACCCCGGACGGCAGCGAGGGGACGAAGCGCGGCGACGCCGACAGCGCGAGGCTCGCGAGCACCATCATCACGCCTGCCACGACGGCCCACACGACCGCCCAACCGGGCTGGTTGCGTCGCCTCCAGAGCACGAGGGCACAGATCCCGTTCATGGCCGCGATGAACGCGTAGTAGCCGCCGAGGAAGCCGGCGACGTCGCGGAGGAAGAACGGAGAGGAATGCATGATCAAGCAGCCTGATGGATGACGACACGCGGATGACGACGCGTGAAAC
>DNLZ01000478.1:0-1234 GCA_003488325.1 Planctomycetaceae bacterium | reverse complement strand
AACGGACCGGCCGGCGTGCCTCCCGACGGACTCAGAGCGGACCCGAAATGCCACCGTCCTTGCGGACGCGCCAGAAATGGATCGCGAGCAGCAGCCCCACCGCCAGCGGGATGGCGATGCAGTGCAGCACGTAGAAGCGATTGAGCGTCTCCTCACCGACGAACCGGGCCCCGAGCAGGCCGAATCGGGCGTCGGAGCCGTCGGTGATCATGTCGATGCCGCCGATCGTGAGGAACTGCTGCCCCGGGCCCTCGTAGCCGAGGAAGGGCGTCGCCCGAGCCATGTTCGAGCCGACGGTGATGGCCCAGATCGCGAGCTGGTCCCACGGGAGCAGGTAGCCGGTGAAGGAGAGGAGCAGGGTCAGCAGCAGCAGGATCACCCCCACGACCCAGTTGAACTCACGGGGTGGCTTGTAGCTGCCGGTCAGAAAGACGCGGTACATGTGCAGCCACGTCGTGATCACCATCGCATGGGCGCCCCAGCGATGGAGCTCCCGCAGGATGCCGAGGCTGGTCACGTCCCGCAGCGCGAGGATGTCGTTGTAGGCCCACTCGAGCGTGGGCCGGTAATAGAACATCAGCAGCACGCCGGTGACCGTCTCGACCAGGAACAGGAAGAACGTCACGCCACCCATGCACCAGGTGAACGACAGGGCGATGCCCTGCTTCTTGATCGACACCGGGTGCAGGTGCAGGAAGAAGTTGGTGAGCATCACCACGATCCGATTCCGCCGGTCGAGCGGCATCGGATGGCGGAAGATGCTCTTCCAGATCTGTGAGTTGCGAATCGTCTCGCCGATGGCCATGACCTGCCCGACCCCCTTCTCGAACGTGTGCGACGAATGCCCCCGTCAGGCGATCACGAAGGACCCCGGGTCGGCCCACTGGCCGAGCTCCTCCTGGAAGGTCCGGCTCTTGTCCACCTCGAGCTGACCGTCGTCCGCGATGCGGATCGCGTACCGCTCGAGCGGCCGCGGTGCCGGCCCTTCGAAGTTGATGCCGTCCTTGTAGAAGCCGCTGCCGTGGCACGGGCACTTGAACTTCTGCTCGGCCTCGAGCCAGCTGGGCGTGCACCCCAGGTGCGTGCAGACGGTCTTCAGCGCATAGATCTGCTGCTCCCCCTGGAAGTCACCGTTCACCACCCACACGCCGTACTGGGCGACGAACTTCGTCTCGACCTTTCCGGAGGGAAAACCGTCCTTCGATCCGACCTTGAACTTGCTCGGCGGCTCGGC
>DNLZ01000336.1:18039-18269 GCA_003488325.1 Planctomycetaceae bacterium | reverse complement strand
GTCGTGAAACCACGCGATCCCCCCCCTCACGCGGCTCAGCATGCGGCGCGCGTCGAGGCGGCGGCGGCCGGCAGGTCGGTGGGTGTCGCGTGCCTCTGCGGACCGGGTCGCGTCGTTCCTCTGCACCCGCTCGAACAACGCTTCACGATCGGCCCGGAACCGGCCTATCGCGGCGGCTCGGTGATCGACGATCCCGGACTCGAGTCGCGGGCGGCGGGACTCGCCTGTCG
>DNLZ01000336.1:2238-17686 GCA_003488325.1 Planctomycetaceae bacterium | reverse complement strand
TGGATGCACCGCGAGGGGCTGGATCGGCGTCGATCTCGTGCTCGGAGTGCGGGAGGACGGACGTGACGACCGCGTGCTGGAGATCAACCCGCGTCTGACGACGTCGTTCGTGGGCCATTCGCATGGCCGGGACCACAGTCTGATCGACTGGGTCATTACGATGGCACGGGGTACGGCGGCGCCCGGTGCCCGGCCTCCCCATCATGCCCCGACGGCCTTCGAGGTGGAACGTGCGACTCCCGTCGTCCCCGTCTGATCGAGTCGTCGCACTCGACGTGGGCGGGGCCAATCTGAAGGCCGCCGACGGCCGGGGCTGGTCGCGAAGCGCCTCGTTCCCCCTCTGGCAACGTCCCGAGGAACTCACGGGCGCACTGCGTGCGCTCGTGGCCGACCGGCTCCCCGCACGGGTCGTGGCGACGATGACCGGTGAGATCGCCGACTGTTTCTCCTGCCGCGCCGCCGGTGTGGCCCACATCGTCGCGGCTCTCGCCCGAGCGGCGGCGAGTCCGCCAAGCGACCTCGCGATCTACGTGGTGGATGGCCACCACCGGGCCGCGTTGGTGCCGGCGGAGGAGGCGCTGCGGCGACCGCTCGATGCGGCAGCCTCCAACTGGCACGCCCTCGCGCGTCTGGCCGCACAGCATGCACCGACCGAGCGAAGCGTCCTCATCGACATCGGCTCCACCACGACCGACATCGTGCCGCTCGTCGATCGTGTGCCCGATCCTGTGGCTCGTCATGACGCCGATCGCATGCTGTCCGGGGAACTCGTGTACATGGGCGTCGAGCGCACGCCGCTGCCGGCACTCAGCCGGACGCTGCCGCACCGGGGAGTCACGCGGCCGATCGCAGCGGAGCGGTTCGCGGAATCGCGCGATGTCTGGCTGCTGCTGGGCGACCTGCCCGCCGACGCGGACTGCCGTGAGACCGCCGATGGTGGGCCAGCGACCGTGGACGCGGCACGGGTGCGGCTCGCCCGGAGCATGCTGCTCGATCCGGAATCATTCACGCCGTCCGATGCCGTGGTCGCGGCCAGACACTGCGCCGCGCTGCAGGCACGACGCATCACGCGTGCGCTGGTCGCGGTCATGGACCGGGCCGGCTGGCAGCCGACCGGGGTCGTGCTGTCGGGGCATGGCACGGCCCTCGCGCGCCGTGTCATCCGACGCACGGGCTGGCTGCCCACCGTCGTGTCGCTGCCGACTGTGCTCGGCGCCGATGTCTCGCGCAGCGCGCCGGCGCACGCGCTGGCATGCATCGCGAGGGGCCTCCTGCCATGACCTGGGTGTGGCGGCAGGGCATCCTGCGGCGACCGACGGGGATCGAGGCGGGGGCGTTCACCGGGCCCCGCCACCCGGGGCGGCCGTCGGGGCGGGTGGTGGTGAAACTCGGCGGCAGCCTGCTCACGGTTTCCGGCTGGCCGGCGGCGGTCACGTCACTGGTCGCGTCGCTCGGGCGTCCCGCAGTCATCGTGGTCGGCGGCGGCGCCGTGGTCGACGGCGTGAGGTCGCTCGACGAGGCGGCGGGGCTAGAGCCGGTCATCGCCCATCGCCTCGCGATCGATGCCTTGCGGATCACCGCGACATCCGTGGCGGTCGCGACGGGCCTCGCGCTGAGTGCGTACCCCGAGCGCGAGAACGACGGGACGGTCCTCGACACGCCGGCGTGGCTGGACGAGGCGGGCCGGTTTGCGGCGCTGCCGGTGGGGTGGCATGTCACCAGCGACTCGATCGCCGCGCAGGTGGCGACGAGCCTCTGCTGCCCGCTCGTCCTCGTGAAGATGGTCCCGCCACCTGGCGACGGTGGCGTCCGGGTCGCCGCGACCGCTGGCTGGGTGGACCCGTTCTTTCCCGAGGCGGCGGCAGGTGTCGAGTGGATCGACTGGGCCGTGCCGGCGGGACCTGCGGCCGAGCCCCCGACGCACTGAGGCGGTTCAGTCCCAGTAGCGGCCGCCGATATCCGGTCGTGCCGCCAGCGCGTCGCGCCTCGTGACCGCCATGTCCGCTGCATCGCCCACGTTGGTGGCGAACTGCCACGGTTGGAACTGCACGCCGCCCGACGCCGTCAGCACCCAGACGTTGCCCTTCTTGAGGCCGTTGGCGACCGTCGGCACGGTGCTGGCCGGCTCGTACGACGGCAACGGGAGCCGATCCGGATCGAGAAGCGGTCCGAGATCGAGGCCGGCACGTGCGTCGAGCTGGCGGCCGCGAATGAGTGCCGCGACGACCGCGAGATCGACGCAGTTGACGAGTTCGGCGAAGATCGGCTGCCGCTTCGCGACCGCGTCGTACTGCGCCGTCATGGCATCGCACCACCGCTGCGCGACACGGTCCACCGCGCCCCGACCCCGCTCGACGGCGTCGCCGGCGAGGGCGTCACTCTCGGTGAGGCACTTCATGCGCCGACCCGAGAGTCGCCAGGCAAGCTCGTCCGGATCGCGGGCGATCGGATCGTATTCAGCCTCGAGCCAGAAACGGGGGAGCGTGGAGGCCTTTCCACCGGTGGGCACCATCGCGAGATAACTCGGAAGTTCGCGCACCCCCGACGCTTCGAAGCCCATGCCGATCCTCTTGAGCCGATAATCGGCGGCCACGAGGACGTGTGCAAAGCGGCTGTCCGCCGGCACACCGCCGACGGACACCATCTGGGGGCCCACGGCCTCCTCCATGCCACGGAAGATGGCCTGTGGATCGGGACCCATTTGTCGCTGGGCGTTCAGAAATTCCTGGAGTCGGCCGAGGCCCTCCGGTGTCGGGTCGATCGAGCATCGCACGCCACCCGCGCGGGCGCCATCGATCGACCGCAGTGCGACGACGAGATCCTCCAGCAGGAGCAGCGGACGGCCACTGGCCGCGCCGACGACCGTGCCCCCGGCATCCACCGCGGGGACGTCCGCGGGGCCGGCGAGGACGATGTCGTGCCCGTCGGGATCGACGAAGACGTGCGTGATCCGTTCGAGGCCGCCGAGCAGGAGTACGTCCGGCGACACCGCGCGTTGGCCCGTCCGTGCCTCGTCGACGGCGGCGATGATCGCCGCGAGCGACACCTTGCGAAAGTCATTGCGGCCGGCCGGAGCCCCGCCCGAGGCGAGTACCCGACGCCGCTCTTCCGCGAGGGATTCGAGGGCGCGGCCGTCGAGCGTCGCGACGATTCCGGAGGTGTCGATCGAGATGCCGCCGACGGCCTGACCGAAGCCGCCGAACCCCTGTGCCATGATCGGGCCTGCCCAGCCGGTCAGGATCGCGAGCATGACCGGCGCGATGCACGAGGCGCAGGAGGGAAGCGCCGCGCGGTGGACCGGAAGAGTCGTGTTCCCAGGCATCGGATGCTTCCCTGCGGACGACGTGGCTGGACCCGAGACGAAGGGTCATGCTAGTCGCGACGGGAAAACGCGGCAAACCCGGTTTTTGCCGTGCCAAGCCGGCATTGGCCGGGCCTCGAGGGCCGGGCGAGGTCGGTTGCCGGACGGCCCATCCTCTCGCCAAGCCGGCCGGCCGAAGGCATGATGCAGTGGTTCGGGCACGACGTTCGTGGCCGGTCGGGAGGGGGTGGCTCGTCGTCGCCCGGAGCCGTCGCATGGGAACAACGGAGGCCGTTCGCCACACTCCCTACCTGCTCGTGCGCGACCCGACTGCTGGCCAGTCGACGTGCCCCCTCGCCGGTGACGTCCGCGTGGCGATCGGCAGGGCGCCCACGAACCGGGTCGTGATCCATGACGAGCGTGCCAGCCGATTCCACGCGGAGATCTTCCCGACCGAGCGCGGCTGGGCGATCCGCGACCTGCAGAGCCGCAACGGCACCCAGCTGGGCGGGCAGCCGCTCGAGACGGACCACCTGCTCGCTCCCGGGGACGTGATCGCGATCGGTCGCACCGAGATCGTCTTCTGCGGCGGCGATCAGGCGACGGAATCAGGCGGCGAGACGCCCCTGCCCGGTCGCGCCACCGCGGGCGAGACCGGGCGGATGCCGAGCGATCTGGAGGCGTGGCATACCTCGATCGCGCACCGTCGCTCGCGCAGCGGACTGCTCGACACCATCCGCGAAACCGCCGCGAGCGCACCCCGGGTGGGCCGGGCAGCGGCCGAGTTGTGCCGGCTCGCCTTCGCGCTCGGCCGCGCCGCCGATCTCGCGGAGGCCGCGCGCATCGCGCTGGAAACGGCGATCGACGGGACCGCCGCGGAGCGTGGCGTCGTGCTCCTGCCCACCCTGCGGGGCGACGGGCCGGCGACTCGGTCGATCGACGACGCGTCACTCACGGCGGTGGCGAGCCGTCCCGAGGGCCCGCAGGCCGTCGTCGTGCCGTCGGGACTCAGGGCGGCGGTGCTCGGGGGCGACGAGGCGCTGCTGGTGGCGGCGCCGGTCGACGTCGCCACCGGACGGGGTGCCACCCTGTCCGCACCGGTGCGTTCCCGCGGCCGGGCGATCGGTCTGCTCCACCTCGAGTGCGCCGCCGCAGGCCGCGAGGCGACTCCCGAGGATCTCGAATTCCTGATGGCGATCTGCGACGCGCTTGGCCTCGCCATCGACAACCTCTCCACACGGGAGGCGCTCTCGAAGAAGCTCGCCCGCACGACGCACGAGAACGAGGGGCTGCGGCTCCGGCTGGGCCAGGATGGCCGACTCGTGGGCACGAGCACCGCGCTGGCCGGCATCCTCGAGCAGGTGCGGCGGGTCGCGGCCACCCGCGCCACGGTGCTCGTGCGGGGCGAAAGCGGCACCGGCAAGGAGCTCGTCGCCAGGCTCATCCACGACGCGAGCGACCGCCGCGACGGCCCCTGCATCTGCATGAACTGTGCGGCGCTCTCCGAGACGCTCCTCGAAAGCGAGCTCTTCGGTCACGAGAAGGGCGCCTTCACCGGCGCGACCGAACGCACCATCGGCAAATTCGAGGCGGCGCACGGCGGCACGCTCGTGCTCGACGAGATCGGCGAGATGAGCCCGGCCATCCAGTCCAAGTTCCTGCGGGTGCTCGAAGGGCATCCTTTCGAACGGGTCGGTGGCAGCGGCCGGATCCAGGTGGACGTGCGGGTGGTCGCCGCGACCAATCGCAATCTCGAGGAGGCCGTCGCAGCCGGTTCCTTCCGGAGGGACCTGTACTTCCGCCTCAAGGTCGTCGAGATCGTCGTGCCGCCGCTGCGACACCGCCGCGAGGACGTCGCCGCGATCGCCGACCACTTCATGGAACGATTCGTCGCGGAGACGGGTCGGCGCCTGCGCGGCTTCACGCCCGCGGCACGCGAGGCGATGACCGCGTACCACTGGCCGGGCAACGTCCGTGAACTGCGGAACTGCGTGGAGCGTGCCGTCGTGCTCGCCCCCGGCGACTGGATCGACGTGTCGGACCTCACGCTCAGCCAGCTCGCATCCTCGGGCGACTCCGGCCGAGCCGCCGTCGCCCCCTCGCCCTTCGTGCCGACGACGATCGCGGAGGTGGAGCGAAAGCACGTGCTCGCCACGCTTCAAGCCGTTGGTGGCAACAAGACGAAGGCGGCGGCGATCCTCGGCATCGAGCGATCGACACTCGAGCGGAAGCTCGCGAAGTGGGCGCAGGCCTGAGCCGGCAGGACGCCTCAGTAGCCGAACTCCCGCAACCAGCGGGCGACCTCCCGGTCATCCTCCGGCGGGGCGGGCTTCGCCTCGGTCGCGCTCGAGGTTCGATGGGCGGCGCGGAGTTCCGTGAACCACTCGTGGCTCGAGACGGCCTTGGCACGGCGTCGCCTCGCCGCCGTGATGATCCGGTTGTCGGCCGAGACCACGGTCAGCGCTCCCGGCGCATCGTGGTCCTCGATGAGTTCCTCGATCAAGGCATCGGCGCTCGCGTGGTCGCGGGCGAAGCGGACATCGATCCCGTCATGTGCGTACCGGGCGGGCAGTCCCGGCGGGGCCTCGGCGGCGTCGAACACGACGGTGGTGTGATGCCGCAGGTCGCCGAGGAGTGTCGCGACGGCGTCGAGCAGCGCACGTCGTGACGCCTCGAACCCGCCCGGCCCACGCACTGCGCCGAACACGCCCGATGCATGCAGGAGGTTGTAGCCGTCGATCAGGATCTTCATGCGGCCGTCCGATCGTGTCGAGCGACCCGGCGTCAGGGCGCGGCCGGCTCCCGGAGACGGTATTTGATGCGTCCGGCCACGATCGTCGCGACCGCCCTGCCCTGCAGCGTCCAGCCGTCGAACGGCGTGTTGATGCTCTTGGAACAGAGCCTCGACCTGTCGACCCGCCAGGAGCGTGCCGGATCGATGAGCGTGATGTCGGCCACGGCTCCGGGCTGGAGCGTGCCCCGGGCGATGCCGAGGATGCGGGACGGCAGGAGGCTCATGGCCTCCACCATCCGCGGCCAGCCGATCCTTCCGGTGGCCACGAGCCTGGTCACCGTGAGGCCGACGGCCGTCTCGAGGCCGAGAATGCCGAACGGAGCACGGTCGATCTCGAGCAGCTTTTTTTCGCGGGCGTGCGGCGCGTGATCGGTGGCGATGCAGTCGATCGTGCCGTCGGCGAGCCCGGTGATGATCGCCTCGACGTCGGCGGCCGTCCGCAGCGGCGGGCTCATCTTGCAGTTGGCATCGAAGCCACGGAGGCTCTCGTCGGTGAGCGTGAAGTGATGGGGGCAGGCTTCGGCGGTGATCCGCACGCCGCGTCGCTTGGCGTCACGGATGAGGGCGACGCCACCCGCCGTCGAAACGTGCATCACGTGCACGCGGCCTCCCGTCGTCTCGGCGAGCGTGATGTCGCGGCCGATCATCACGTCCTCCGCCGCGGCCGGCATGCCCGGCAGGCCCAGCACGAGCGACACGAGGCCCTCGTGCATGATGCCGCCCCGGGACAACTCCAGCACCTCCTCGTGGGCGAGCACCGGCTTGTCGAACATGCGGCAGTATTCGAGCGCCCGTCGCATGAGCTCGGCGTCGTAGACGGGGCTGCCGTCGTCGCTGAAGGCGACGGCGCCGGCCTCGACGAGTCGGCCGATCTCGGCGAGTTCCTTCCCCTCGCGTCCCCGGCTGACGCAGGCCACGACGAAGACGTTGCACGTGTCGGCACGGGTGGCCTTCTGACGGATGAACTCGACGGCCGCCTGCGTGTCGATCGGTGGCTCGGTATTGGGGATGCAGGCGACGCTCGTGAACCCGCCGGCGAGAGCCGCCCGCGTGCCGGTCTCGATCGTCTCGTCCTCCTCGCGTCCGGGCTCGCGGAGGTGCACATGCATGTCGACCAGGCCGGGGCAGACCACCAGTCCCGCGGCCTCGATCGTCTCGTCGGCACGGCCGATCGGCTGGCCGCCTCCGTGGCCGATCGAGACGATCAGCCCGTCGCGCACGAGCACGTCATCGACCCGATCGACGCCCTGCGAGGGATCGACCACGCGGCCGCCACGAATCAGGAGCGTGGCCATCAGACGAGCCTCCCGCCATGGCTGCCGAGCGGGGTGGTGGTCGGGGCCGCCCGTGGTCCGCAGATCAGCCAGAGCACGGCCATGCGCACCGCCAGTCCATTGGTGACCTGGTCGAGGATGAGCGACCGCGAGCAGTCGGCCACCTCGGCGGTGACCTCGACACCGCGATTGATCGGCCCCGGTGCGAGGATGAGAAGGTCGTCGCGGGCCTGACGGAGCCGCTCGCCGGTCATCGCGTAGAGGTGGGCATACTCCTGGACCGACGGGAAGGGGCGGGTCGATTGCCGTTCGAACTGGATCCGCAGGAGGTTGACCACATCGCATCGAGGCAGGATCGCATCGAGGTCATGCGACACCTCCACCCCGCATTCCTTCCAGCGGTCCGAGACGAGCGTCGGTGGTCCGCAGAGGATGACGCGAGCTCCGAGTTTCGTGAGCCCCCAGATGTTCGAGCGGGCGGTGCGGCTGTGGGCGATGTCTCCCACCAGCGCGACGGTCGTGCCCTCGATGCGGCCGAGGCGTTCGCGAATGGAGAAGATGTCGAGCAGGCCCTGGGTCGGGTGCTCGTGCGGACCGTCGCCTGCGTTGATGACGCCCACCTGCAGATGCTGCGCGAGAAGGTGGGGGGTGCCGGGCGTGGAGTGACGGACGACCACGGCATCGATCCCCATCGCCTCGAGGTTGCGGGCGGTGTCGATGAACGACTCCCCCTTCGAGAGACTGCTCGACGAGGTCGTGAAATCGACCGTGTCGGCCCCCAGCCGCCGAGCCGCGAGGGCGAAGCTGACGCGGGTGCGTGTCGAGTTCTCGAAGAACAGGTTGACGACGGTGAACCCGGAGAGGACGCCGAGCTTCCGGCGACACCCGCCGGTCGCCTCCTTGAAGAGCGTCGCGGTATCGAGCAGCAGACGGATCTCGTCCGGCGTGAGTCGCTCGAGGTCGAGCAGGTGACGGTGTGCCCATTCCGCAGGCACCGGCTCGCGGTAGAACGAATCGGATGTCATGGGATCGGGCGTGCGGTGCGTGGCCTGGCTGTCTGGGAGGACCGGGCGAAGTGTATCCGGCGGAGGCTTCCTTGCACCCAGCCGCATTTTTCCGGGGGTCACGTCGTGGTGCGGGCACGCGGGTCGCCACCGCGGCAGAGCGCCCGCTGCGGCCGGAGCTCCGGTGTCCCGCTGCCGAGTGGGCAGTTGACCTTGTCGCGGCGGAGGGGCGGTCCCTATATCCCCCACCGCCGCGCGAAGACCGCCGCGGTACCGCCACCCGGCGTCCTCATGACTGTCGCACTTCGGCAACGATTTCCGTGGTTGGTGATGGCGCTGGCCGTCGCCACATCGGCGACGGGCTGCACGTCGGCGCTCACTTCGGCGTACCTGCGCGGCATGCCATGGGAACGTCCAGAGCATGCGGCGGAGACCGCGGACGCGGCGTCGCCCGGTGAATCATCCACCGGAGTGAACGAGGCTGATCAGCCCGGGGCGACCGCCGAGGCGGACGACGAGCGTCGTGCGGCGGCGATCGATGAAGCCGTCAGCAGGCTGACGCGGATGGGTGCCCTCGACGAGTCGGCCACCGCGGCCCTCGTCGCGACGCTGCAGAGCACACAGCAGGAGGATTGGCCCGTCGTCATCGCCGAATTCGCCACGGCGCTCGGCACCGCCGCTTCGAGCCAGACCACCCGTGACGACGCAGAAACGCCAGGGTCCATCGGCGAGGCGGCCCGTGAATCCGTGCGAAGCGAGGCGCGGGACGCGGATCTGGGTGTCTCGGCGCTGCCGCATGTCGTCGCCAAGGCCGACCTGACACCACCGGAAGCCACGTCCGGCCCGATCCAGATCGACGCTCCCGCTTCCGAGGCGAACACGAGCGAGCCGCCATCGCCCCTGCTCGTCGCTGCGACCGGGCCAGCGCCGGATCGCGACGAGGAGGCCCACGAGAGCGGCAGCCCGTCGACTGCCGAGGACCCCATCCCCGGCGTGTCGGAGCCGCCGGCTGACGGCGCGGGTCGAGATGCCGTCCTCCGGATCACCAACGCCTGCTTCGCCTCCCGGGTGCAGGCGTGGGGGGTGGTGGACCGCTTTCCGCAGGACCGGTTTCGGGCGGGGCGGGAGGTGATCGTCTACTTCGAACTGGGCAATCTCACGGCCCAGGCCACGCCCGCGGGCCACACGACCTGCATCGACACGGCTCTCGAGCTCGTCGATGCCGATGGACGGACGATCCACGAGTGGAACTTCGAGCCGATCGCCGAAACCTGTGCCGGCCGACGCCACGATTACTTCGCCCGCTACGTGGTGCGTCTGCCCGCCGACGCCTCGCCCGGTGAATACCGTCTGCAGGTGCGGGTCACCGACACGCTCGGCTCGACGAATGCCGAGGGGAATCTGCCGCTGCGGATTCTCGCCGCAGCCGGCTCGGACGCCGGCTGAAGCCCGCCGCGGCGCCGGCGCGGCCCGCACGCACGCGAACTGTCCGGCCGCGGCACGACGCGGCAGACCCGGGCGTCGCTGGCCATCGGGCCCGTGCATCACGCGGCTCCCTACTCTCTTGCAGCACGGCCCGGTGCACCCGGACCATCCGGCGCCCCCGCGGGCGCGATTCCCGTGAAGGAGGCGCCATGACGCTCACCGATACAGTGGAGTCATTCGACATCGCGATCCCCGCCACGGCCCTGACCGGCGCGGCGATCACGCTCGAGGGGCGGCTCTGCCTGCCTACACCTCCGACGGGGCTGGTGCTGTTCGCGCACGGGAGCGGCTCGAGCCGCCACAGCCCGCGGAACGCCTCCGTGGCGGCGGTGCTGCATGAGTCCTGGTTGGCCACGCTGCGTTTCGACCTGCTCACGGAGCAGGAGGCGACCGATCGGGTCAACGTCTTCGACATCGCGCTGCTCGCGGAACGTCTGCTGGCCGCACTGCGGCAGGTCGGCGCCTGGGAACAGACACGGCACCTCCCGGTCGGCCTGTTCGGGGCGAGCACCGGCGCCGCCGCGGCCCTCGTCGCCGCCGCACTGGAGCCGCGCGTGCGTGCCGTCGTGTCGCGAGGCGGCCGCCCCGACCTCGCGGGCCGACGGCTGCGGGCGGTCCGTGCCCCCACGCTGCTCATCGTCGGGGGTCACGACGCCGAGGTGCTCACGCTCAACGCGGCCGCGTTGCGGGAGCTCGAATGCGACAAGCGCCTCGAGGTCGTGCCGGAGGCTACGCACCTCTTCGAGGAACCGGGAGCGCTCGACGAGGTGGCGCGGCTGGCCGCCGAGTGGTTCGCCCGGCATCTCCACGAGTGACGCGCACGGCACCCACCGAGCATTGTTCACCGACCCCCTGGAGCGAGCCACCATGAACGACCGGATCTTCATCGATCGCGAGGAGGCGGGCTGGAAACTCGTCGAGCGACTGCGGAATGAACGGCTGGAGAAACCGCTCGTCCTTGCGATCCCCCGCGGGGGCCTCGAGGTCGGTGCGGTGCTCGCGAGGGGACTCGGCGCGGAGCTCGACGTGGTGCTCGCTCGAAAGCTGCGGGCCCCGCACCAGCCGGAATTGGCCCTCGGGGCGGTGTCGGAGACGGGCGAGGTCTACCTCAACCACTTCGCATCG
Organism: Planctomycetaceae bacterium; assembly: GCA_003488325.1. Classification (GTDB taxonomy): domain Bacteria; phylum Planctomycetota; class Planctomycetia; order Pirellulales; family UBA1268; genus QWPN01. Next base: position 6,703 of record DNLZ01000336.1, on the reverse strand, counting down.
GCGATGACCGACGTGGGTGACGCCTTCATCGCGCGTGAGCGTGAGCGGCAGCTCTCGGAGATCGCGCGGCGACGAGCGATCTACCGGGCCGTCCGTCCGCGGGCGACGATCGCGGGTCGCACGGTGATCGTGACCGATGACGGCATCGCCACCGGCGCCACCATGATCGCAGCGCTCCACGTGGTGCGGGCCGCCGGCGCCAGGGAGGTGATCGTGGCCGTGCCGGTGGGTGCACCGGATCGAATCGACGCCCTGCGTCCGTTGGCCGATCGCATCGTCTGCCTGCAGGAGCCGGCATGGTTCTGGGCGATCGGCCAGTTCTACCGCGACTTCGCCCAGGTCTCGGATGAGCGCGCCGTCGAACTGCTGCGCGACTACGGCCTCCCGGCGACGAAATGGGAACGCGGGGCCGCGGTGGCGGCCCACTGACGCGCCGACGGCCCACGGTTGAGGTCGCGCCGGTGAGGCGGATTGACGAAGGGGGGGCGGCTCCCGGCGGATGCGCCATACTCTCCGGACGGCAGTGCATGCACGCGGGTGCTCGCCGGGCAAGGAGGTGGCATGGCAGTGGATCTTGTGGTCAGCGAGACGGGTGCCGGGCCACCGCTCGTCATCCTGCACGGGCTCTTCGGGTCGAGACGCAATTGGACGTCGATCGCCAGTGCGCTGGGGCGGCGCCATCGGGTCGTGACGGTCGACCTGCGGAACCATGGTGAGAGTCCGTGGGACGAGCGCATGGACTATCCGGCGATGGCGGAGGACGTCGCGGTCCTGATCGGCTCGGTCGCGGGTGGCATGGCGAGCGTGTGCGGCCACAGCATGGGCGGAAAGGTCGCGATGACCCTCGCGCTCACCGCCCCGGAACGCATCGACCGCCTCGTCGTGGTCGATATCCCGCCCGCGGCGTCGCGGGGCACGTCGATCGACCTGGTGCGAGCGATGCGGGCCGTGCCTCTCGTGGAGTGCTCCCGCCGCGCGGACGTGGCAGCGGCACTCGCGGCCACGGTTCCCGACCCGGCGATCCGGTCGTTCCTCGCGCAGTCGGTGACCGTCCGCCCCGAGGGTCTCGCGTGGAGCGTGAATCTGGCCGTGATCGAGCGGGAATTCGAGACCATCCTCGGTTTTCCCGATCTGGCGGCGGGGAAGACGTTCGCGAAGCCGACGCTCTTCATTGCCGGAGGCAGATCCGCGTATCTACGCCCCCGGCACTGGCCGGAGATCCAGCGTCTCTTCCCCGCCGCGACCCTGGAGGTGGTCGAGGAGGCCGGGCACTGGGTGCACGCCGACGCGCCGGAGCCGTTTACCCGGCTCGTCGGGCAGTTTCTCGGTGCGTGACGAGATGTCGGCACGGAGGTCACCGCCGGGGGGCGGCTCGGACCGCATGCCGCGGTGAACGGTCCGCCCACGTCGCTCTGGTCAAGGCGGGCGGTCCTTCGCTAGTGTCCCCGGTGGTGCGGCGGTTCATCGCTCGGTGATCGCTGCACCACCACCATTTCGAAAGGACGCACGCCATGGGCAAGGGCAACAATGCGCAGCGGAAGGACAAGAAGAACATGAAGCCGAAGCAGGACGCCAAAAAGCCTGCCGTCAAGAAATGAGCGCGTCGGGCCGCGACTGAGGTGCGATCGACGGCGACTGCCGTTGCGGAAAGCCGGTCGCGCCGCCCGGGCAGTTCGTTCGTGCGATGCAGGTGCGCGCCTGTGCGGGGGCCGGCCGCCAGCCAGCCTGCCGCACGGGTGCCGCCGCATCGCCGCGGCGGGTACCATGGTGGTCGGCGGCCTCTCGGTCGCGTGTGACATCATGACGCCGCTCGAGCACTATCCCGTCGTCGATCTCGGCCCGCTCATGAAGGGGCTGGCCATCGGCGGCCTCGGCATCGTCCACGTGTTCCTCGCCCAGTTCGCCATCGGCGGCGGACTGCTGCTCTTCTGCCTGCAGTGGCTCCACATGCGTGGAGGCTGCCCGCTCGCCCGTCGGTTCATCGACGGCTATTTCAAGGTGCTCGTGCTGGTGAGCTTCGTTCTGGGAGCGGTCACCGGTGTGGCGATGTGGTTCACGAGCATCCAGGTGAGCCCGCGGACGATCGGCGTGATGGTGCTCGAGTTCCACTGGGTGTGGGCGACGGAGTGGACCTTCTTCTGCCTCGAGGTGGTGTCCGGCTATCTCTTTTACCGGTACGGCCCACGACTGCCCGATGCGACACGACTCCGCCTGCTCGGTCTGTATGCATTCGCCTCCTGGATGAGTCTCTTCTGGATCAACGGGATCCTTTCCTGGCAGCTCACCCCGGGCGGCTGGCTGGAGAACCACGACGTCTGGACGGGCTTCTTCAATCCCGGCTTCCTCCCTTCGCTTCTCTTCCGCACCATCTCCGCGGCCGCGATCGCCGCGCTGGCCGCGTGCGTGCTCATCAACGCGGTGCCGGGTTTTTCGCGGGAGGATCGCGCGAGCCTCGTGGCGGTGTGCGCCCGCCCGCTCGTCTTCATGCTGGCGATGCCGTTCCTCGGCGCGTGGTATCTCGGTGTCATGCCCGCGGACAGCCGCGGCTGGGCCACCGGTGGCAACGTGCCGATGACGCTCTTTCTCTCGATGGCAGTGGGCAGTTCCACGCTCATCGGGCTCTACGCCATCGTCGCCATCCTGCGGCAGCGGCTCTTCGTCAACGGGGCGACGGCGTCCCTGCTGCTCGCGCTCGCATTCGTGGCGACGGCCGGCGGCGAGTTCGTGCGCGAGGGCGTGCGGAAGCCGTTCACGGTCCGTCAGTACCTCTATTCCAACTCGATCGCCCGCGATGGCGTGGCCGTGCTGCGGGCGCGGGGCAGCACGACGGACGATCCGTATCCGGTGCGCGACGCCGCCTCGTACGCCAACGAGCAGCTCGTGCTGGGGGCACGCGTCTTTCGCGCCCAGTGCTCCGTCTGCCACACGCTCGAGGGCGTCAACGCCGTCGTCGAGCTCGCCGGCGGATGGACGATCGAGCAGCGACGGATCAACATCGCGCAGCTGCAGCGCACGAAGCCCTTCATGCCGCCCTTCGCCGGCACGCCCGAGGAGCTCGAGGCGCTCGTGCAGCTCATCGGCTGGATCGCGGCGGGGCGGCCCACGAGCTGGGACCTGTCCAACGACGGTCGCGTGCTGGACGACATTCGCCGGCGGATGGACGAGGCGGGCACCGGTCCCGGGAGTCCCACGGCGACGCTCGCCGTACACCTCCGGGAAGGCCCGCAGGATGCCGGCGTGCGACCGGACGGGCCGCCATGAACGCGATTTTTCCGACGGGATTCACCGCACCCACGGCACTCTACCTGTCGCTGTTCGCCGTGACGCTCGTGCTGCATGCCGTGTTCATGCACTACGTGCTGGCCGGCTCGACGTACCTGGCGTTCGGGCGACTGATGGGGCCGCGGCGATGTGCCGTCTGCGGGTGGCAATCCATCCTCGTGGACTGGCTGCCGTTCGCCACCGGGCTGGCGATCACCGCCGGTGTCGCGCCCCTCCTCTTCGTGCAGATCCTGCATGGCCGCGAGTTCGCCACGGCCAATCTCCTCCTCTCGCACCGCTGGATGGCGATTCTTCCGGTGCTCATCGTCTGCTTCTATCTGCTCTACCTGCAGAAGTCGTCGTGGCTCGCCCGGCGTCGCTGGGTGTGGCGGACGGTGGTGGCGGCGCTCGCATGCTCGGGCTTCATCTTCATCGCGTGGAGCTGGACCGAGAACCACCTGCTCATGCTCGACAGGGACGCATGGGCACCGCTCTACGAGTCCGGTGCGCTCCGCTACGCGAGCCCGGGCGTGCTGCCGCGGCTCGCACTCTGGTTCTTTTCTGCGTTTCCCACGCTGGCGATCGAACTGGTCTGGCAGGGGCGGCTCCTGGGGCTCGATGTCACGCGGCCACCGGCCGCGGCCGAGGTCGTGCTGGGACTCTCACCGGTGCGGAGGCTGGCGCTCGCGGCGCTGTCGGGTGTGGCGGGAATGACGGCGGCGGGCGGTCTGTATGGGCAAACCCTGACCGCAGCGGATCGGGAGGCGCTTTTCGGCCCGCTGGGCGGCCCATGGCTGACCATCGCGATCACGGGTCTCGTCGTGCAAGGCGGCACGTGGCTGGCGGCCGCGTTCTGCAACCGGATGCCGCATGGCCTTGGGGTCGTGACGACCATCGGGTGGCTCGCGACGCTCTGCGGTCTCGTCGCCGCCCGGGAATCGATCCGCCTCGTGCACGTCGACATCGCGACGCTTGCGGAGCGTCACGCCACTGCGGCCTCCATCTCGGGGTTCCCCGTCTTCCTGACGTGCGCGGCGCTGACGGTCATCGCGATCGTGTGGTGTGTCGTCGCGGTGCGCGCGGGCCTCGCCCGTTGACGCCCTCGAACCCCCGAGCAGGTCGGCCATCACCTCCGGCAGGATCGCGCGGCCGACATCGGCGTGGCGGTCAACCGCCGCGGCCAAGGCCTCGGCTCCAGCCGCAC
>DNLZ01000336.1:0-1935 GCA_003488325.1 Planctomycetaceae bacterium | reverse complement strand
TCGGCTCCAGCCGCACGCGCTGCTTCCCGTGGTCAACCCTGCTGCCGAACCCTCATATCCCGCGGTACGGCACCTCCAGCCCCGTCACCGCCGCTGCAGCATCACCTCGCGCAGTAGCGCGATCGGAGGCGCGCCGTGGCTGAGGAACTCGTCGTGAAACCGCCGCATGGTGAAGCGATCCCCCTCCTGTTCGCGCCAGTCTTCGCGGAGCTTCACGATCTGCAGCTTACCCAGCGTGTAGTAGAGATAGCCTGGGTCGAACGTGCCGCGGGTCGCTTCCTGCCGGGCGGGCTGCAGTTCGTAGTGGCAATTCGCCATGAAGAAGCGAGTCGCCTCGTCGAGGGACATGTTCTGCGTGTGCATCCGCACCGAGCAGCACAACCGGCAGATCCGCAAGAGGGCTTCACCAGACTGGGCCAGCCGATACTTCGCGGCCCGAACGCGTTCCTCCCTCGAGGCATTGGCGACATCCGCCGGCTGGGCAAAGCCCTCTTCGATCAGCATCTGCTCGGCGTAGTGCGCCCACCCCTCGACGAAGGCGTAGGTGTGGAAAAGCTTGGCCGCGTCGCTCGCGCGGGATGCATTCAGCGCGAGGGTCTGCAGGTAGTGCCCGGGATAGGCCTCGTGGATCGTGAGCACGTCGGTCGTGTAATAGTTGTAGGCCGTCAGCCATTCCTCCTGCTGCTTTGGCGACCATGTGGCATCCACCGGCGTGATGTAGTAATACGCCTCCGTCGCCTTCTTTTCGAAAGGCCCTGGCGTGCTCATCGAGGCGAAACTGGTGGCGCGAAACGGCGGCAGCGTCTCCGCGATGATCGGCCGGACTTCGCTCGGAATGGTGACGATGTTCCTGTCGAGGAGGAAGGAACGAATCACCTCGACATTTTTCCGTGCCTCGGGCAACAGGTCCTCCGCGGTCGGATGCTCGCGCTGGATCGCCCGGTAGGTATCGACGGCGCTGGCCGTCGGATCGACCTCCGCCGCGGCCGCCACGAACCGCGCCTGCTCCCGCTCGAGTTCGCCGAGTCCCAACTCCAGCACGTCGGCAGGCGACATGTCGACGTAATCGGCCCGTAGCATCTCTGCGTACGCCGCCGTGCCGAGCGCGTACGACTCATCGGCCGCAGGGAGCCTGGATTGCGTGAGCCATTCGACGAAGGACCGGAACTCCGCCGCCGCGATGGTGTTCGCCCGCCGAAACTCGTCGAGGATCGGACCGTCGCCGATCTTCCCGGCTTCATCCGCCAGGTCCTTTTCCAGGAAGCGGGCCATACCCTCGGCCGATTTGATCCCGCTTTCGACGACCGGCCTCGCCAGCACCGGCTCGAGATTGTCGCGGGCGGCCGCCAACGTCGCCGGCACGAACCGCAGGATCGCCGCCATGTCCCTGACCCGTTCGGGGAGCGGTTTGAAGTCCCTCTTCAGGTAGACACTGATGTCGAGGTTCCTCGTGTAGAACAACGGGTCACGCCACGGCTGCCGCTGGACTTCCAGTTCCCAGCGATCCTTCGACAGCGCCTGCCTGAGAATGCGCCAGTCCGTGCGCTCGGCCGCCGTGAGCCGTGCGAGGTCGACCTTGTCGAGGGCCTCGAGGAAACGTGCGAACCGCCCGCGTTCACGGGCGAGCATCTCGCGATCGGGTACGACGTACCGACCATCGTGCTCGTGGATGCCGTACTTCACGGCCTGAATTGGCCTCGCCTGCAGATGGCTGGCGATGATGTCGGCGGAGAGGGCCTGAAAGTCGGCGTCGGCGAAACCGGACGTGTGTGGAACGACGAGCGCTGCGACGACGATCCATCCATGAACGTTGCGCACGTGCCCGACCCTTCGCGACAAGGCGTCGACGCCCCGACCACCTACCAACCCGGCGGCAGGATACGACGGGTGCTCGGGGTTCCGCAAACACGCCCGAGGTGCGACTGGGGCCCGGAT